>NZ_JBLRVZ010000005.1:0-269709 GCF_048159505.1 Streptomyces sp. T028 | reverse complement strand
GTGATCCCGACAACGCGGCGAGCGTGCGTGCCAGGCGTCGCCGGGCTGGGGGCACCCCCTCTGGGGGAGGGACTTTCGAAACACGCCCTAGGCCCTGTCGTCAGATTGCCGCCTGCCCCGCGACGCCGTGCACGCCCTCCGGGCGACGACGGGAATTTGACGACAGGCCTAGTACTGCGTCTGCACGTGCTCCCAGAAGCCGTCCCGCAGCGCGCGCCGCAGGTCCGCCTGGCCGCGCAGGGAGTACTGCAGGATGCCCTCGGCCTCCACGAGGAGGTCCTGGTCGACGGAGCCGGGCAGGTAGGGGTGGCCGGGGAGCAGCTCGACCAGGGCCTCCCGGCCGCGCGCCGCGAGCCACTTCGCCGCGATCTGGGCGCCGACGAAGCGGACGTCCTCGCGGGTGGGCCGGCCGGCGCCGCTCGCCTCGTACGCGGGGGCGGTGCGCCGCGCGACGTACGGCTTGAAGAAGTCGAGGTCGAGGGTGCGCTGGCTGTCGACCTCCCAGAGCAGCGGCTCGGCCTGGTTGCGGCCCTCCGGTGCCTCGATGCCCCAGAGGTGGACGCGGGCGCCGTAGCCCTGCGCTGCCTCCACCGCCGAGACCAGGTCCTCGTCACCGCCGAGCAGGGCCGCGTCGCTGATGGCGCGGTGTCTGGCCAGTGACTCGAGGTCGGTCCGGATCAGGGAGTCGACGCCCTTCTGCTGGTTGTTGGCGTTGAGGTTGCCCAACCGGACCTTCACGTCCGGGAGTTCGGCGATGGACTGCTGCTCGGCGGTGTGGATGCGGCGCCGGGCGCCGTCGTACCAGTAGACGCGCAGCAGCCGGCTGTCGGCGAAGATCGTGCGGGCGCGGTCGATGAGCGCCTCGATCAGCCCCTCGGCGTCGAGATCGAAGGCCCTGCGGTCCTCCGTCCCGGCGATCAGCCGGCCCGCGGCGGCGTAGAGATACCCCGCGTCGACGAAGATCGCATGGGTCGAGGGTGTCTTGGCCACCTCGGCGAGCATGCGGGTCAGCAGCTCGTTCGTGCGGTCGATGCGGGCGGCGAGGGCCGGGAGGTCGTCGTTCATCGCCTCCATTGTCCCGGCGGTCACGCTGTGAACACAACCGATCCCGTTCAGTCTCCGCACACTCTCGTACCGGCCGGTAATTAGCCGTTCGAAAAATTTCTTTAGCGTAGGGAATGTTTGTAACACGCAGCTCGTTGACTACTCATGTAGCAAGCAATCCTCCAGGAGGATGACCAGACGAAGGGAGAAGCCTGTGCGCTTCGAAATCATGCGACTCGACGACGTCGACGGCACGCCCGTGGACTGCACCGTCGTGGACGCCGCCTCCGTCAACCGGATCGTGCAGGACGCCGCCGCCATCGGGCAGCGGCTGTGGATCCGACCGGCCGACTCCGCGGCCTCGTAGTCCGCGGGACCTTACACACTTCAGAGCCCCGTACGGCGCCGATCGCCGTACGGGGCTCTGGCGTGCACGCCGGTCAGCTCGCCCGGACGACCTGGGTGATCCCGTTGATGATCTGCTGCACGGCGATCGCGGAGAGCATCATGCCCGCGAGCCGGGTCACCAGGACCACACCGCCGTCCTTGATGACACGGATGATCAGCAGCGAATAGCGCATCACCAGCCACAGCACGACGTGGATGGCGAGGATCGCCACCCACACCGACACCTGCATGGCGACGCTGTCGGCCTTCTGCACGGCCAGGATGACCGACACGATCGCACCGGGCCCGGCCAGCAGCGGCATGCCGAGCGGCACGAGCGCGACGTTCACGTCCTTCGTCTGCTTCGGCTCGTCGGTCTTGCCGGTGAGCAGGTCGAGCGCGATCAACAGGAGCAGCAGCCCGCCCGCGATCATCAGCGCCGGCACGGAGACGTGCAGATAGTTCAGGATCTGGTGCCCCAGGAGCCCGAAGACGGTGATGACACCGCCCGCGACACAGACGGCCTGGAACGCCATCCGCTTCTGCACCTTGGCGGGGCGCCCCGCGGTCAGGGCCAGGAAGATCGGGGTGATCCCAGGGGGATCCATGATGACAAAAAGGGTCAGGAAGAGAGAGCCGAAGACGGCAACGTCGAACATCGGTACAGAGGCCTTGCGGGAAGAGGGGAGAACGGGTGGGCGGAGGTGAACCCTCAGGCCCCGCCGGTCCCCGGCACGGGGAACGCCCCGGTGGCACGCCGGGTGATCTCCCCGTACACCTCGGGGTCGGTCGTGTACTCGCCGAGCACACAGGTCTTGCGACTGCCGTGATAGTCCGAGGAGCCGGTGACGAGAAGCCCGAGGTCCTTCGCCAGTCCACGCAGCCGGGCGCGGGTGTCCTCGTCGTGGTCCATGTGGTCGACCTCGACACCGTCGAGGCCGGCGGCGGCCATCTCGGCGATCGCGGACTCGGGGACCGTACGGCCGCGCTTGCTGGCGCCCGGGTGCGCGAAGACGGCGACCCCGCCCGCGCCCTTGACCAGCCGGATCGCCTCGAAGGGGTCCGTCTCGTGCTTCTCGACGAAGGCCCGGCCGCCGTCGGCCAGCCAGTCCTGTGTGAAGGCGTCGCTCACGGTCGGCACGACACCGAGCTCGACGAGCGCGGTCGCGACATGCGGCCGCCCCACGGAACCGTCACCGGCGATCCGCGCGACCTGCTCCCAGGTGACCGGCACGCCCAGCCCCTGGAGCTTGGCGATCATGCCCCGCGCCCGCGGCACCCGGTCGTCGCGCACCAGCTCGCGCTCGGCGAGCAGGGCGGGCTCCTCGGGGTCGAAGAGGTAGGCCAGCATGTGCATGGAGACCCCGTCGATCCGGCACGACAGCTCGGCACCGGTGACCAGGGTGAGCCCCTCGGGCAGCGCACCGATCGCCTCCGCGTACCCGCGGGTGGTGTCGTGATCGGTCAGCGCGACGACGTCCAGCCCGGCGGCGGCGGCATTGCGCACCAGCTCGGCGGGCGTGTCCGTACCGTCGGACGCGGTGGAGTGGCAGTGCAGATCGATACGCACGAACGAACTCCCAGCGGGACGGCATACGGAAGGGACGCCTCAGCATAGCCCAGATTCGAACACCGGATGTCACACCCGAAACCGGGGTCCACCCCCTACACAAGCGCCAGAGACGCTTACGGCTTGAGCAAGCGCGGCGACAGCGCCCCGCAGGGCACGAGCTCCACCTCCGCCCCCGCGTCCCGCAGATCCGTCAACACCAACTCGTCATACATCAACAGCCCCGCCTGCTCGGGCCACACCACCGCCCACAACCACAGTCCCCGGGCCTCCCCCGCGAACACCGCGCGATCGTCCGGCACCCCTGAGACATGCCACAACGGCGTGGGCCGCCCGACAGCCAGCACCTTCGCCTGAGCGGGTTTCTCGACGCTCATGTACGGCCCCGGATCCGGCCCGTCGATCCCCGCGTACCGCGCACCGAGCCCCACGCCGAGCTCCTCCGCCACGAGGATCAGCTCGGCCACCCCGCCCAGCGGTCCGGGCCCGGAGCAGGCGACCGCGGTGGCGCGACCTCCGCTGCGGTCGTCACCGGCGTACGTCACACCGGTGAACAGCCACCCGACCGGCAGGGGCCACGGCATCCACACGGGCACCTGCGTGCGGTGCACCACGACACTGAGGGCCTCGACGCTGGGCGGGATCACGGGCTGCAGCGGATGCACCGTCCCGTGCACATCGCACTGCCAGGAATCGGAGAAGAGTCCGGGAGCCCTGACCCGGCCACCACACTTCGGGCAACTGGGTTCGCCCCTCATAGGGCCCCACGGTCCTACCCGAGCAGGCCCACGTCAAGGACGATCACCCGTCCGGACGGAACGGGTTCCCCGGGGGAGACATGCATGCCCCTTACATTAATTAGCCGACCTAACGCGACGGCGTTCACGAACTGACGGTCCGTGCGATCGGTCCGTGCGATCGGCCCGTGCGAACCACCCGCTTTACCAACCGAAGCTTTTCGGCCACCGGTTGGTGACGTTCCTCACGAAGCGTCAGTCGAGCGGGACGGACCTCCGGGCGGGATCCCGTAGGTCCGTCCCGTTCGTCAGCCACCGCTCCTGGAGTGCCTGGGCGCCGTGCACCCGCTTCCAGGCGGCCTCGTTCGGCGTCATGGGGAGCAGGGGGAGGAAACGGACCGGGTCGAGCGGCTCGTCCAGCTCCAGATCCTCGACCAGGCCGCCCGGTTCGGCGACCAGGACCGAGGTGAACGGGGCGCCGGGCCACAGCGGTTCGCCGACGTCCAGGGAGGCACCGGGGGCCACGACCACACCCTCGACCTGCGGAGACGCGCCGAGCACGGCCAGCGGGCGAAGCACCTTGTCGGTCTCGGCGAGCCCGCCGCGTACGGAGATGAGCAGTTCGGCGCGGGGGCCCTTGACGGGGTCGGCGAGCACCGCGGCGGGGTCCGTCATCGGGTGAGCGGACATGCCGAGCGTGGCGTAGCGGACGATGTCGCCCTCGTGGAAGCGGAGCACCTCGACGCGGTCCGTGCCGAGGAAGGTGACCGCCGCGCGGGCGTCCGGCTCACCCAGCGCCGTACGCAACCGGGCCTCGACAAGAGGAAGAACATCAGCCATGTCGCGAGCATAGAACTCGTCAGTACCGGGCAAAGCAGCGCCTTGACACTTCAGGCGGCTGATACTCTGAGCCGACGGTTGGGGCAGCACGCAGAAGCGTCGCGATCTTGCCCCGACGCCGATGGGACTCCCTTACGAGGGACCGGCTGGAGGAGGTGGGGCTGTCATGGATCGAAGTCACCCGTGCAGTACCACTCGCTCTTCCGGCCGCTGACGAAGCTCCCCTTGGGTTCCGGTTGGGTTCCGGCTGATCGCCGCCTTCCCTGTTCGCGTCTTCACGCGGAAGAGCACTTCGTTTCGTTTTGCCTGATCTGTCTGATCTGAATCAGCAGCGAACTCGCCACCGCGACGGTGCGGTGCTCCCCGCTTTGTGGACGTGCCAAACATCCGAAGCAGGACGTCCCCATTCCGGGTAGTTCCACCCGTCACAACGGCCTTTCGCTGCCCGACGCGAAGGAGCCCTGCCATGTCGATGATCCGCGACCTGCGTGCCGTGGTCCGCCCCGCCCGCCCCGCCCTGCTCAGGGGCGGCGTCCGCAAGGGCGGTGTCCGGATGGACACCGGCGCCTACGACACCACCCGCGACCCCGCGATGCCGTCGGCCGTCGTCGACTGCGCCGTCTACCGCGACGGCGCCCGCGTCCCGTTCCCGCACCCGCTGACCCCGCAGGAGGCCATGCGTCAGGTCCGGCGCGACGGCGGCTTCGTGTGGATCGGGCTGCACGAGCCGACCGAGGCCGAATTCTCCGGTATCGCGAGCGAGTTCGGGCTGCACCCGCTGGCCGTGGAGGACGCGGTGCAGGCGCACCAGCGCCCCAAGCTGGAACGCTACGACGACTCCCTCTTCACCGTCTTCAAGACGATCCACTACGTCGAGCACGACCGGCTGACCGCCAACAGCGAGGTCGTGGAGACCGGTGAGGTCATGTGCTTCACCGGCAAGGACTTCTTCATCACCGTCCGGCACGGCGGCCAGGGCTCGCTGCGCGCGCTGCGCCACCGCCTGCAGGACGACCCGGAGCTGCTCGCGAAGGGCCCCTCGGCGGTGCTGCACGCGATCGCCGACCATGTCGTCGACGGTTACATCGCGGTCGCCGACGCCGTGCAGGACGACATCGACGAGGTCGAGACCGAGGTGTTCTCGCCGGGCCGCAAGGGCACCCCGCGCGGCACCGACGCCGGCCGGATCTACCAGCTCAAGCGTGAGGTGCTGGAGTTCAAGCGGGCCGTCTCCCCGCTGCTGCGGCCGATGCAGCTGCTCAGCGAGCGGCCGATGCGGCTGGTCGACCCCGACATCCAGAAGTACTTCCGGGACGTCGCCGACCACCTCGCCCGCGTCCAGGAGCAGGTCGTCGGCTTCGACGAGCTGCTCAACTCGATCCTCCAGGCCAACCTCGCGCAGGCCTCCGTCGCGCAGAACGAGGACATGCGCAAGATCACGTCCTGGGCGGCCATCATCGCCGTACCGACGATGGTCTGCGGGGTGTACGGCATGAACTTCGACTACATGCCGGAACTGCACTGGAAGTTCGGCTACCCGGTCGTCATGACGGTCATGGTCGGGCTCTGTGTCGGCATCCACCGCACGCTGAAGCGCAACGGCTGGCTGTGACGGGCGCCGGACAGGTGCTGACTAGGCTGGGCGCCATGACTAGCGAGCTGCTCGACCAGGCCCTCGTCGAGGAGGCCACCAAGAAGTCCGGCCTCATCTGGGTCAGGGGCGCGGGCGAACCGGCCGCGCGGGCGCTGTGGCACGCGTGGCACGAGGGCGCGGCCTGTGTCGTCGGCGACGGGCCCGGCGAGCAGCCGCTGCCCGGCCTCGTCGAGGGCGGCTCGGCCGAGGTCACCGTCCGCAGCAAGGACAAGGGTGGCCGGCTGGTCTCCTGGGCGGCGACGGTCGTCCAGCTCGCGCCCGGGTCCGAGGGGTGGGAGGCGGCTGTCGCCGAGCTCAAGGGCAAGCGGTTGAACGCGTCCGACGGTGAGGCCATGCCGGAGCGGTGGGCGCGGGAGTGCCGGGTGCTGCGGCTGGAGCCCACGGGGGCGACTGTGCCGTTGCCCGACGGGGATCTGGCTGCGCGGCCGTTGCCGTCGCCGGCCACGACGCGGGAGGCGATCCCTGCGGGGTTGCCGAAGCTGCTGGCGCGGCTTCGACGAAAGGGTTAGTTCTTCGGCTGCGGGCCGGTGGGGGCTTGTCGCGCCCGCGCGGCGGAGCCGCAAATGAACACAGCCCCGCGCCCCTGAAAGCGGCGCCTGGCGCCCCCTACGACGTCGGGAGCTGTTTGCCGTAGTCGACCGTTTCGCCCTTTGCCGGTTCCTCCAGGGTGAAGTCCTTGCCCCAGGAGGAGAAGGTCAGGGTGCCGGCGCCGCCGGCCCGGACCAGGCGGAGGGGGTACGGCTCGCCCTCCAGGGAGACGTCCAGGGTGCCGCCGTCGCCGCCGTCCCCGGTGATGCGGATGGTGCGTGTGCCGGACTGCTCGTGGTGGCCGTCCGTCCTCACCGAACCGTGCAGGGTCAGCAGACCGTCGAGAAGGAGGTCCTTGTCCGTGAAGACGCTGAACTTCTTGTACGAGGGGTCCCCCGACGGCACCTTCACATACTTGCCGTCGAGCTTGTCCGCGGCGGCGGTGTCCTTGCCGCCGTCGTCGGACGTGCCGTCCTCGTGGGTCCAGAACTCCGCGTCGGCCTTCAGGTACAGCTGCTCGCCGACCCGCAGCAGATGGAAGGTGGCCCCCTCCGAGGTGACCGCCCCGGAGCCGCCGTCCTCCTTCAGCCGCATGTCGAGCCTGTACGTACGGCCGCTGGTGACCACGGTCCCCGCCAGCCGCACCGCGTCCACCGACCCGGCGGCCGTCTTCGTCTTCGCCTGGATCTGCGCGGCGGGCAGCTTGCCCACCCCGTTCGTGCCCGCGTCCGGATCGTCGCTGCACCCCGCTCCCAGAGCCACGACCAGAGCGCACACCGCGCTCACCGGCGCGGCCCGGCGGATACGGCCCTGGGGAATCGCAGTCACAGAGAAGGCCGCCTTTCTGCGGGGGTGTGCCGAGCGGCGTACCGCAGCGTACCGGGGTCCCGGGGCGCCGTCGGAACGGGTTCGTCCGGACCGCTCACCAGGGCGTATCCGATCGGGACGGGCTAGCCTGAAGCCCGCAAGGGCGGGCAATTGGGAAGGCGATTCGGAAAAGGAAGCCAGCAGCACCGCAGTACGCAAAAGGAAGCAGGGAACCACAGCCATGGTCGCCGGTGTCCCCCGGATCTTCGTCTCGCACCTCGCCGGTGTCCCGGTCTTCGACCCCAACGGCGACCAGGTGGGCCGCGTGCGCGACCTGGTCGTCATGTTGCGCGTCAAACGCCGTCCGCCACGGCTGCTCGGGCTGGTCGTCGAACTGTCCACCCGGCGCCGTATCTTCCTGCCCATGACCCGGGTGACGGGCATCGAGTCCGGCCAGGTCATCACCACCGGCGTGCTCAACGTCCGCCGCTTCGAGCAGCGGCCCACCGAGCGCCTCGTCTTCGGGGAGCTCCTCGACCGGCGGGTCACGCTCGTCGAGACCGGCGAGGAGGTCACCGTCCTCGACGTGTCCGTGCAGCAGCTGCCGGCCCGCCGGGACTGGGAGATCACCCGCGTCTTCGTCCGCAAGGGCAGGAAGGGCGGCGCCTTCCGGCGGGCGAAGGGCGAGACGCTGACGGTGGAGTGGTCGGCGGTGACCGGGTTCTCCCTGGAGGAGCACGGACAGGGCGCCGAGAGCCTGCTCGCCACCTTCGAGCAGCTGCGCCCCGCCGACCTGGCCAACGTCCTGCACCACCTCTCCGCCAAGCGGCGCGCCGAGGTCGCCGCCGCCCTCGACGACGACCGCCTCGCGGACGTGCTGGAGGAGCTGCCCGAGGACGACCAGATCGAGATCCTCGGCAAGCTGAAGGAGGAGCGCGCGGCGGACGTCCTGGAGGCCATGGACCCCGACGACGCGGCCGACCTGCTCGCCGAGCTGCCCGAGGCGGACAAGGAGCGGCTGCTGAGCCTGATGCAGCCCGACGACGCGGCCGACATGCGGCGGCTGATGTCCTACGAGGAGCACACGGCCGGCGGTCTGATGACCACCGAGCCGATCGTCCTGCGCCCCGACGCCACCGTCGCCGACGCCCTCGCGCGCGTCCGCAACCGCGACCTGTCCCCCGCGCTCGCCGCCCAGGTCTACGTCTGCCGCCCGCCCGACGAGACCCCCACCGGTAAGTACCTGGGCACGGTCCACTTCCAGCGGCTGCTGCGCGAACCGCCGTACACGCTGGTCAGCGCGGTCCTCGACGACGACCTCCAGGCGCTGGACCCGGAGGCCCAGCTGCCGGTGGTCGCCGGGTTCTTCGCGACGTACGACATGGTCGCGGCGCCCGTGGTGGACGAGGCGGGGTCGCTGCTCGGCGCGGTCACCGTGGACGACGTACTCGATCACATGCTGCCGGAGGACTGGCGGGAGACGGAGTTCCATCTGAACGACGAGACGACCGGCGCGGCGACCGACGAGACAGGCGAGGGGGTGGTCCCGCATGGCTCCTGAGCGTGAGAGCACGCGTGAGGGCTCGCGCGAGCGCACACCCTCCGGCGCGACCGCGACCACCCGCCCGCGCGCCCGGCTCGACCAGCCGCGCCCACCGCGCCGCCGGCTCCTGCCCGAATGGGATCCGGAGGCCTTCGGCCGGCTGTCCGAGCGCATCGCGCGCTTCCTGGGCACCGGACGGTTCATCGTCTGGATGACGGTCGTCATCATCGTGTGGGTGCTGTGGAACGTGTTCGCCCCGCACGACCTGCGCTTCGACAACTACCCGTTCATCTTCCTCACCCTGATGCTGTCCCTGCAGGCCTCCTACGCGGCTCCCCTGATCCTGCTCGCGCAGAACCGGCAGGCCGACCGCGACCGCGTCAACCTCGAACAGGACCGCAAGCAGAACGAGCGGTCGATCGCCGACACCGAGTACCTCACCCGGGAGGTCGCGGCGCTGCGCATGGGCCTCGGCGAGGTCGCCACGCGCGACTGGATCCGCAACGAGCTGCAGGACATGCTCAAGGAGCTGGACGGCCGCCACAACGGTCACGGCGGTCACGACGGTCACGGAGGCCGCGAGGGCAAGGTCGTATTCCCGGCGGATCGGTCGCCGGGACGTGACACAGACGACCGCTGAGGGGCTGGCCGCAGGCCCCCGGGGGCGCCGTACCATCGTCCTATGGCTAGCGAAGACGCGGTGCGCGAGGCACTGGCGACGGTGAACGACCCCGAGATCAACCGACCCATCACCGAGCTGGGGATGGTCAAGTCGGTGGAGATCGGCGCGGACGGAGCGGTCGCGGTCACCGTGTACCTGACGGTCTCCGGCTGCCCGATGCGCGAGACGATCACCCAACGGGTGACCGAGGCGGTCTCCCGGGTCGAGGGTGTCACCCGCGTCGACGTCACGCTCGACGTCATGAGCGACGAGCAGCGCAAGGAGCTGGCGAACGCCCTGCGCGGCGGCCAGGCCGAGCGCGAGGTCCCCTTCGCCAAGCCCGGCAACCTCACCCGGGTCTACGCCGTGGCGTCCGGCAAGGGCGGCGTCGGCAAGTCCTCGGTGACGGTGAACCTGGCGGCGGCGATGGCGGCCGACGGCCTCAAGGTGGGCGTGGTCGACGCCGACATCTACGGCCACTCCGTACCGCGCATGCTGGGCGCCGACGGCCGTCCCACCCAGGTCGAGAACATGATCATGCCGCCGTCCGCGAACGGCGTGAAGGTCATCTCCATCGGCATGTTCACGCCGGGCAACACCCCGGTGGTCTGGCGCGGCCCGATGCTCCACCGCGCACTCCAGCAGTTCCTCGCTGACGTGTACTGGGGCGACCTGGACGTCCTGCTGCTGGACCTCCCGCCCGGCACCGGCGACATCGCGATCTCGGTGGCACAGCTGGTCCCGAACGCGGAGATCCTGGTCGTCACGACCCCGCAGCAGGCGGCGGCCGAGGTGGCCGAGCGCGCCGGCGCCATCGCCGTCCAGACCCATCAGAAGATCGTCGGCGTGGTCGAGAACATGTCCGGCCTGCCCTGCCCGCACTGCGGCGAGATGGTCGACGTCTTCGGCACGGGCGGCGGCCAGACGGTCGCGGACGGCCTGACCCGCACGACGGGCGCGACGGTTCCCGTCCTCGGCTCCATCCCGATCGACGTCCGCCTTCGCGAGGGCGGCGACGAGGGCAAGCCGGTGGTCCTGACGGACCCGAGCAGCCCGGCGGGGTCCGCGCTGCGGGCGATCGCAGGAAAGCTCGGGGGGCGGCAGCGGGGCCTTTCGGGACTGTCCTTGGGGATTACCCCAAAGAACAAGTTCTAGATCAGCCCACCCTCAGGGGCGCGGGGCCGCATCGACATGCGGCTCCGCCGCGCGGGCGCGACCTGCCGGATACTGCCCGCAAGTTCCCCACCGGCCTAGGCCACGTACTCGGCGATGTCCTTCACCACGGAGAACCCGAGCCCGTAAGCACTCATTCCTCTCCCGTACGCCCCGAGGTGCACCCCTTGCTCGGTGGACCCGGCGAGCACCCAACCGAACTCCCATTCACGGTAGTGAAACGGCGTGGGGACCCCGTCCACCGGCAGGGAGAGACTGGACCACTCCGGCCCATCGAGATCGTCGGCCAGGGCCCACGCCGTCTCGGTCTGCTGGTCCAGCCAGTCGTCCCGCAGACTGTGGTCCATCTGCCCGGGCCAGGTGAAGGACAGCAGCCCCACCCCCGCCAGCCAGGCCGCCGAGGACACCGAGGTGGCCTCCAGCAGCCCCGTCCCGTCGGCACTCCTCCGGGACGGATTCGCGGCGACGGTCACCACGACCGCGAACCTCCCCCGGTCCTCCCCGGCCGTCTCGTGCCGTACGGAGGGTTCGTCACCGTGTCCGATGGAACCGTGCTCGACGGCCCCGTCGGCCGCCGTCCCCACCGGCATCAGCCAGCGCGGCCCCGTGAAGGCCTCGTCGAGGCCGTACCACGGGAAGGGCGCCTCCAGGTAGCCGTCGACGGTGCGCCGAGCGGAGGGGACCTGCTGGCCTTCCTCCGCGGCCGGCGCCTGTTCGACTGCCCGACTCGTCGTCTCCATGCCCGGACGCCTCCTCGCTCTCGACGGAGCGGTCCGGCCCGCCCCCCTTCGGGCGTACTCGTCCGCTCCGCACAACAACCAGGCAGCATAGCCACCCGGCCACGAACAGCGGGGAAGCGCCCGGCACGCAGGTCGCCCGGGTGGCGTGCACGCCGTCGGCGACGGCCGTCGGGACGACCGTCAGGTGGCGTCAGACGGCCGGGATCACGTGGCGTCGAAGTCGAAGGGCGGACGGTCGTCCTTGCCCGGCTCCTCGGGCTTCTTCGTCATGTCGATGCGCCCGCCGCCGGCCGAACCGGAGGAGGAAGAAGAGGAGTCTGCGTCACGGCTGTGCACGGCCTCGGTGACCTCGGCCATCTCCTTCTTGATGTCGAAGCCGTTGCGGATCTCCTTCAGCCCCAGCTCCTCGTTGTCGAGCTGCTTGCGGATGAAGGTCTTGGGGTTGAGGTCCTCGAACTCGAAGTCCTTGAACTCCGGGCCCAGTTCGGCGCGGATGTCGTGCTTGGCGCTCTCCGAGAACTCACGGATCTTCCGGACGGTGCGCATCACGTCCTGGATGACCCTCGGGAGCTTGTCCGGACCGAAGACGAGCACGGCCAGGACGAAGATCGTCACCAGCTCGAGCGGTCCTATGTCATTGAACACCTGAAGCTCCTTGGGATGTCCGCGGTCCTCGGCCCTCGGCCCTCGGCGGTCAGGTCAGGTCTTCCGTGGTCCGGGCCGGGTCCACGGTACCTGTCACACCTGTCCGACCGGTACCGTCCCGCGCTGCCCGACTGGGTGTACACAGCCTGTTTTCCGCGTTGTTTGCCTTGTCGGAGGGGGTTTCGGGGTCCGATCTGTGAGGTTTCTGTCAATCACTGTGCACAGCTTGCTACTCAGTCGCCCTCAGCCGATCCCAAGACCAGGGAGAGCGTGCGTTCCCTGCCGTCGCGTTCGACGGTCAGCTCCAGGCGGTCGCCGGGGCGATGGGCGCGGGTCTTGACGATCAGCTCGTTGCCGGAGTGGACAGGCGTGCCGTCGACCTCCGTGATGACGTCCCCGGCCTTGATGCCGGCCAGGTCGCCGGGGCCGCCCGGGGTGACCGGCGCGCCGGCGTCGCCGCCCTTGGCGCTCACCCGGGCACCGTCGCCGGCGTAGTCCAGGTCGAGGGTGACGCCGATGACCGGGTGGGTCGCGTGCCCGGTGTTGATCAGCTCTTCGGCCACACGTTTGCCCTGGTTGACGGGGATGGCGAAGCCGAGGCCTACCGAGCCGGCCTCGCCGTCGCCGGATTCGGAGCCGTCGGCGGCGGAGCGGATGGCGGAGTTGATGCCGATGACCCGGCCCTCGGAGTCGAGCAGGGGTCCGCCGGAGTTGCCGGGGTTGATGGGGGCGTCGGTCTGCAGCGCGTCGACGTACGACACGTCGCTCGCGTCGCCGCTGTCGCCGCCGGCCGTGATGGGCCGTTCCTTGGCACTGATGATGCCGGAGGTGACGGTGCCCTCCAGGTCGAAGGGGGCGCCGATGGCGACGACCGGGTCGCCGACCTGGACGCCGTCGGAGTCGCCGAGGGGAAGCGGCCTGAGTCCGCTGACGCCTCTGACCTTGACGACGGCGAGGTCGTAGCCGCTGTCCCGGCCGACGATCTCCGCCTCGGCGGTCTGGCCGCCGTTGAAGACGACGGTTATCTCGCCGTCGCTTCCGGCGGGCTCGACGACGTGGTTGTTGGTGAGGATGTGACCCCGGGTGTCGAGCACGAAGCCGGTGCCCGTGCCGGCCTCGTCGCTGCCGCTGACGTGCAGCGTGACGACACTGGGCAGGGCGCGCGCCGCGATCCCCGCGACGCTGTCCGCGGCGCGCCCGGTGGGTTCCGCGGAGGCCTGCGGCAACTCCACCCCACCGAACCCGCCCCTGCGCTCCAGCTGAGCCCCCACGACCCCACCGAGCACCCCGGACACCAACGCCAGAGCCAAGGCTCCCCCGGCGATCCGCTTCCGCACCTGCCTACGCCGCTCGCCCTCGGTGAGCACGGCAGCACCGGTCTGATGCAGGGGGCCGACAGGAACGGGGGCCCAGGGGTCGTAGCGCTGCCAGGGGTTGCCGGAGGGGGCGGGGGGTGTGGAGGGTACGGGGACTTCCTGGGCCCCGGGGGCTCCGGGGACTCCGGGGACTCCGGGCGCTCCGGGGACTCCAGGGACTCCAGGCGCTCCGGGCGCTCCGGGCGCTCCGGGCGCTCCGGGCGCTCCGGGGACTCCGGGCGCTCCGGGGACTCCGGGGACTCCGGGCGCTCCGGGGACTTCCAGGACCCCGGAAGCGGCTGGGAGGGGTGCGGCGACTCCGGGGGCTGCGGGGACTCCGGGGCCCGCGGGGACGGGCATGGAGGCTCCGGAAGCCGGGAGAGGCGCCAGGGTGGAAGTGGGATCGGGCACAGGCGCGGATGCGGCGCCGACCGGCGCGGGAGCGGCCGGAGCGGCAGGCACTGTGCCGGTCGGCGCGGGAGCGGCCGGAGCGGCAGGCACTGAGCCGGTCGGCGCGGGAGCGGCCGGAGCGGCAGGCACTGAGCCGGTCGGCGCGGGAGCGGTCGAGGGAGGCGCGGTGGGGGGCGTCCCCTGCGCCCCCGTCGCCAGGGTCGCCGCCGGGTGCTGGACGGGCGGTGCGGGGGCCCAGGGGCCCGCAACGCCGTACGGCGGGGTGCCGGAGGGGTCGGGGTCGTGCAGCGGCCGGGGAGGCTCGTCTGTGACCGGAGCGGGAGCCGGGGGTGCCGCCTCGGAGGACGGCGCTACGGCGGCCTCCTCGACGGACGACTCGACTGCAGCCACCTCACCCGCGTCCACCGCGCCCCGGGTGTTCAGGGGCAGGTCCAGTTCGTAGTCACCCTCGTCCGCGCTCGCGTCGGCGCCCACGCCTGCCTCCCCCGTCCTACCGCCGGAGGTCCCCCTCCGAGGCGTCCCCTCGTCCATGTTCTCCCCACGGTCGGACCCGGTCACGGCCGGGTGAACCCCACCTCCTGGGATTCAACCAGGTTCGCGACGGACCGGGGCGGGGACCGGGTCAGCGGGGGTTCTGCGAGGACGGGGAGGTGGTGGGGGCGGAGGTGGTGTCGGGGACGGGCGCGGCGAGCAGGCCGGGGCCGGAGATCTCGGGGGCGGTGGCCCAGGAGCTCACGGCGATCGGCGGGGTCGTACCGAGCGGACGTATCAGAGGGGACATGACGGCCGCTCCGGCCATCACCGGGGCGGTGAGCCGATGCAGCACGGTCTGCTCCGTGTGACCGGAGGCCGGGGAGGGCACACCGGGCAGCAGCGGGGCGGAGACCTCGGTCGGCGCCGCGGGAGTGCCGAGGAGCTGGCCGCCCTGGGCGAGCAGCGGTCCGGTGGACCGGCGCCGCTGGTTCTCGGACGATGCGGCGGAGCCCGAGCCCGGGGTGCGGGCCGGTGTCACATTGCTCCCGCCGCTTCCGCCGCGCGCGTCCGCCGCGGTGTCGACCGGCGCACCGGTGTTCATCCCGCCCAGGGCGATCGCGGCCAGCGACACCGCACCGGCGGCCACGAAGGCGAACCGCAGGCCCCGTGAGCGCTCGCCGTCGCGGCCGACGGGGTGGATACGGAAGCCGCGGTCGGCGGGCGCCAGCGCGGAGCCGTGGTCGCTCGTGGGCAGATAGCCGAAGGAGAACGGCTCGTCCCGGCTCACTCCGAAGACGCCGTCACCGAAGCCTCCCCGACCCAGCGGCGTATTGCCGCCGTCCGTGTCACCTCCTGCGGGGAGCCCCTGAAGACGAGCCAGGAAGCTCTCGGAGGGGGCGGGTGGGGCCACTTCCGCGAAGACGTTCTTCAGCCGGCGCTGGGCGTCGACCTCTGCCTTGCACTTCGGGCAGGTCGCCACATGCGCCAGGACACGTTCACGGGTGTCATGACCGAGCTCGCCGTCCACCAGGGCGGAGAGCCGGTCTCCCAGATGCTGTTCTGCGAGGAGCCCCTCTGCGGGGGTGCGTCGAGATCCACTCACGCGGTCGCGCTCCCTCCTCCCAGAGCGGGCACCCTGGACACGAAGGAGCGGCGCTCGGCGCGCGCCTTCGGGGAGCGGTGCGCGAGGGCCTTGCGCAGCTGCGAACGGCCGCGGTGGATACGCGAGCGGACCGTGCCCAGCTTGACGCCGAGGGTCGCGGCGATCTCCTCGTACGACAGTCCTTCGATGTCGCACAGGACGACCGCGGCACGGAACTCGGGCGCGAGGGTGTCCAGGGCCTGCTGGACGTCCGCGTCGAAGTGGGCGTCGTTGAAGACCTGCTGCGGGGTGGGCTCCTTGCTGGCCAGCCGCTCGGCCGCGTCCTCGCCGAGCGCGTCGAAGCGGATGCGCTGCTTGCGGCGGACCATGTCCAGGAACAGGTTGGTGGTGATGCGGTGCAGCCAGCCCTCGAAGGTGCCGGGTGTGTACGTCGACAGGGAGCGGAAGACGCGGACGAAGACCTCCTGGGTGAGGTCCTCGGCGTCGTGCTGGTTGCCGGTGAGACGGTAGGCGAGCCGGTAGACCCGGCCGCTGTGCATGCTGACGATCTCCTCCCAGGTGGGCGGAGTCCACGCCTGCCCGTCCGCGTCGGTGGAGAAGGTCGCGGTCTGGGCGTAGTCGCCGTGGCTGTGGTCAGCGGTGTCGTTCACGGATTTCGGCCTGCCTGCCGATCCGAGAAAGCGCCGCAGCACTCCTCCCCGATCCACAGGCGCAGCCGCACCTCCCCTGTCGGCTCTGGTGGTGTCCAGTGGAGCCCCTACCATAGCCACCTCGCCCGTTAGCTCCGGATAAGCGGTTTTACGAGAATTTGATCTGTGCTGATACGGCTCATACGGCTGCGTCAGCAGTTGCTCGGCGTCTCGTCCCTCGTCGTGATCCAACTGTGTCCCCCGCTCATCGTTCCCACCCCTTCAAACGTCTGGTCCCATCTGCGGGTTCCCGGCACCAACGGATACAGTCACGCCCAGGCAACCAGCGGGGACAGGAGAGGGTCATTACCGGCAACCGGCAGGCAAGCTGGGCGTTCGCCGACGCCTATGCCGCCGAGGACGACGCGCTGCGCTGGGCCCGCGACCGGGCCCGCGAGGCAGGGCTGCGCTCGGTGTCGCCCAGCACCGGCGCCGCACTGCGGCTGCTCGCCGCCACCGTGGACGCGAAGGCGGTCGCGGAGATCGGTACCGGCACCGGCGTCTCCGGGATCCACCTGCTGCACGGCATGCGCCCCGACGGCGTCCTGACCACCGTGGATCCCGAGCCGGAGCACCAGCAGTTCGCCCGGCAGGCCTTCCGCGCGTGCGGCTTCGCCAGCAACCGGGCCCGCTTCATCCCCGGCCGCGCGCTCGACGTCCTCCCCCGTCTCGCCGACGCCGGCTACGACCTCGTCTTCTGCGACGGCGACCGGCTGGAGTTCCTCGAGTATCTCGCTGAATCGTTGCGCCTGCTGCGCCCCGGCGGCCTCGTCGTCTTCGAGGGGGTCTTCGCCAACGGTCGCACGGTCGACTCCGGCCCGCAGCCCACGGAGGTCATAAGGATCCGGGAGCTGCTGCGGGCGGTGCGCGAGAGCCAGGAGCTGGTGCCGTCCCTGCTGCCCGTGGGGGACGGGCTGCTGTGCGCGGTCAAGCGGTGACCGCTCGGCCGTACGGGCGAGGCGTCCCGGGGATATGACACAGGCTCCAAACAGCGGCCCCGGCATCCAAGGGGATGCCGGGGCGACTGAAAGGGTATGGGTCGCTTGCGCGTCAGCCGACGACCTTCTTGAGGGCGTCGCCGAGCGCGTCGGCCTCGTCAGGGGTCAGCTCGACGACGAGCCGACCGCCGCCTTCGAGCGGAACGCGCATGACGATGCCCCGCCCCTCCTTGGTCACCTCGAGCGGGCCATCGCCCGTCCGCGGCTTCATGGCCGCCATGCTCGTTCCCCTTCCTGAAACCAGCTCACGTCAAAAGCCGACGGCCCTGGCAGGGCACGCGCGATCCAGCGCGGGACACGCGACACCGGCATCGAACACATTGCTTCCAAGCCATTATCCCGCATCTCAGGACCCGATGACCAACATCAGTAGGCATCGCTTGGGCAACGCACGCGAGCAAAACCACCCAATTCGGCGATGTGACTGCGATACTGCGCCGCCGCACAGACACCCGCGGTCCGTAAACCGGGGCGATTTCTTTGACGCAGGTCACACATCGCGTCCGTTCCTCGGACGCCATGCTGTTCTCTGGTAACCGACCCGACACACAAGCCGACACACACAAGGGGATACGACATGGCCGACACCGTGCTCTACGAGGTGAGCGACGGGCTCGCGACGATCACGCTGAACCGCCCCGAGGCGATGAACGCGCTGAACGTCGCGACGAAGGTCGCCCTGCGGGACGCGGCGCGCGCGGCGGCGGACGACACGGAGGTACGGGCGGTGCTGCTGACCGCCGCCGGAGACCGTGCCTTCTGCGTCGGCCAGGACCTCAAGGAGCACATCGGGCTGCTCGCCGAGGGCTCGGGGCACGTCATGAGCACCGTCAAGGAGCACTACAACCCGATCGTGCGGGCGCTGACGGAGGCGGCGAAGCCGGTCGTCGCCGCGGTGAACGGGGTGGCGGCGGGCGCCGGGTTCGGGTTCGCGCTGGCCGCGGACTACCGCGTCGTCGCCGACACGGCCTCCTTCAACACG
Organism: Streptomyces sp. T028; assembly: GCF_048159505.1. Classification (NCBI taxonomy): domain Bacteria; kingdom Bacillati; phylum Actinomycetota; class Actinomycetes; order Kitasatosporales; family Streptomycetaceae; genus Streptomyces; species Streptomyces sp. T028. The sequence goes on along the minus strand of NZ_JBLRVZ010000005.1, from coordinate 251,369 downwards.
TCGTTCGCGGGGGTCGCGCTGACCGCCGACTCGGGGGTCTCCTGGACCCTGCCTCGGGTGGTCGGGCCCGGGCGGGCCGCCGATCTGCTGCTGTTCCCGCGGAACATCTCGGCGCAGGAGGCGTACGCGCTGGGGATCGCGGGCCGGGTGGTGCCGGCCGCCGAGCTGCGGGCCGAGGCCGAGAAGGTGGCGCGGGAGTTGGCCTCGGGGCCGACCGTCGCCTACGCGGCGATCAAGGAGGCCGTTGCGTTCGGAAGCTCGCACTCGCTCTCCGAGACCTTGGAGAAGGAGGACGAGTTGCAGACTCGGGCCGGTGCGTCCGAGGACCACGCGATTGCCGTGCGGGCCTTCGTTCAGAAGGAGACGCCTAAGTATCTGGGGCGCTGAGGTCTCGTCGGCGGGTGCGGGTGCGTTGTGGCTGGTCGCGCAGTTCCCCGCGCCCCTTTAGGTGGGTCTGCTCACGCAGGTTTCCAGGTGGTCGTTGACCAGGCCGCAGGCCTGCATCAAGGCGTATGCCGTCGTGGGGCCTACGAAGCGTAGGCCCCTCTTCTTCAAGGCCTTCGACAAGGCCGTCGACTCGTCCGTCACCGCCGGGACGTCCGCGAGGGTCTTCGGGACCCTGCTCGTCGTCGGGGCGTGGGACCAGATCAGTTCGTCCAGGGCGCCCGGGGTCCAGTCGAGCAGCACGCGCGCGTTGGCCAGGGTGGCGTCGATCTTGGCTCTGTTGCGGATGATGCCCTCGTCGGCCAGGAGGCGTTCGCGGTCCTCGTCGGTGAAGGCGGCGACCGAGGCGATCTTGAAGTCGGCGAAGGCGGTGCGGAAGCCCTCGCGGCGGCGCAGGATGGTGATCCAGGACAGACCGGACTGGAACGCCTCCAGGCTGAGGCGTTCGAAGAGGGCGTCGTCGCCGTGGACCGGGCGGCCCCACTCCTCGTCGTGGTACGTGGTGTAGTCGGGCGTGGAGAGGGCCCAGGGGCAGCGCAGGGCGCCGTCGGGGCCGGCGAGGGCGGCGCCGTCGCTCACTGCTGGTCCTCCGGTGCGGGTTTCTCGAAGGAGACGTGCGGCCTCGCGGAGGCCTGGGCGCCCTCGAGGGCGGTCTCCAGGACGGCGATCCGGGCGTCGCGCTCGGCGAGCTCTGCGGCGACCCGGTTCAGGGCGTCGTCGACGTCCTCCATGCGGTAGCCGCGGACGGCGAGCGGGAAGCGGAGCCGGTCCACGTCGGACCGGTCGAGCGGACGGTCCGGGGGCAGCGGGTCGTGCAGCCGCTCGGGGGCCACCTCGGGCAGCGGGCCGGTGCCCTCGCCGCCGCCCACCACGGCGAGTGTCACCGCGGCGACCACGACGGCGAGCGCGATGACCAGGAACAAGAACATAACCATCGGTGGGTCTCCACGCTCGCTGTGCTCGATCTCGGATGTGTGTGGGTCCGATCGTGCCATGCGGGCCCGCCGGTTAGGGTCACAGGCGGCGGATGCGCGGCACGTACTAGGAGAGGTCACAGGCGATGCTCAGGCTGGGCAGACGGGAATTCGGGGCCCACGAGCCGGTGATCATGGGGATCGTGAACCGGACGCCGGACTCGTTCTACGACCAGGGAGCCACGTTCCGGGACGAGCCGGCGCTGGCGCGGGTGGAGCAGGCGGTGTCGGAGGGTGCCGCAATCGTCGACATCGGCGGGGTGAAGGCCGGGCCCGGCGAAGAGGTGAGCGCCGAGGAGGAGGCGCGGCGCACGGTCGGCTTCGTGGCGGAGGTGCGGCGGCGCTTCCCGGATGTGATCATCAGCGTGGACACCTGGCGGGCCGAGGTCGGCGAGGCCGTCTGCGAGGCGGGCGCGGATCTGCTGAACGACGCGTGGGGCGGGGTGGATCCCGGACTCGCGGAGGTCGCCGCGCGGTACGGGGTGGGGCTGGTGTGCACGCACGCGGGAGACGCGGAGCCCCGTACGCGGCCGCACCGGGTGACGTACGACGACGTCATGGCCGACATCCTGCGGGTGACCGTGGGGCTGGCGGAGCGGGCGGCGGAGCTGGGGGTGCCGAGGGAGTCGATCCTGATCGATCCCGGGCACGACTTCGGGAAGAGCACCCGGCACAGTCTGGAGGCGACGCGGCGGCTGCCGGAGATGGTGGAGACGGGCTGGCCGGTGCTGGTGTCGCTGTCCAACAAGGACTTCGTCGGGGAGACGCTGGACCGGCCGGTGAAGGAGCGGGTCCTCGGGACCCTGGCGACGACCGCCGTGTCCGCGTGGCTCGGGGCCCAGGTGTACCGGGTGCACGAGGTCGCGGAGACCCGGCAGGTGCTGGACATGGTGGCGTCCATCGCGGGCCACCGCCCACCGGCGGTGGCCCGACGCGGACTCGCGTAGCGGCTGGGTACTCAGACGTCCTGGTCGCGGGCCGCTTCCTTGGAGACCAGGGCGACCGCTTCCTCCACGTCGTCCGTGACGTGGAAGAGGAGGAGGTCCTTCTCGGCCGCCTTGCCCTGGGCGACCAGGGTGTTCTTCAGCCAGTCGACCAGTCCGCCCCAGTACTCCGTGCCGAAGAGGACGATCGGGAAGCGGGTCACCTTCTGGGTCTGGACGAGGGTGAGGGCCTCGAAGAGCTCGTCCAGGGTGCCGAGTCCGCCGGGCAGGACCACGAAGCCCTGCGCGTACTTCACGAACATCATCTTGCGGACGAAGAAGTAACGGAAGTTCAGGCCGATGTCGACGTAGGGATTGAGGCCCTGTTCGAAGGGGAGCTCGATGCCGAGGCCGACCGAGGTGCCGCCCGCCTCGCACGCGCCCTTGTTCGCCGCCTCCATCGCGCCCGGGCCGCCGCCCGTGATCACCGCCCAGCCGGCGTCGACCAGCCCCCGGCCGAGGCGGACGCCCGCCTCGTACTCCGGGGAGTCGACGGGCGTCCGGGCGGAGCCGAACACGCTGATCGCCGGGGGGAGTTCGGCCAGGGTGCCGAAGCCCTCGATGAACTCCGACTGGATGCGCAGGACACGCCAGGGGTCCGTGTGGACCCAGTCCGAGGGGCCTCCCGCGTCCAGCAGCCGCTGGTCGGTGGTGCTCGCCGTGACCTGACCCCGCCGTCGGAGGACCGGTCCCAGCCGCTGCTCGTCCGGCGGCTGCTTCTTCCCCTCGGGGTTTCCGGTAGCCATGTGCGCTCCCTCCGCTTGCAGGTCTTTCCGTGCCAGCGTAGATCCGCGCGGGTTACGGACGGGGGACGTCGGAGTGTCCGGTACAAAAGCGGCCGGATCAGCTGCTGAGCCAGGCCCGCAGCCGCTCCTCCCCCGCCAGGACCTTCGCCACCTCGACGCGTTCGTCACGCTTGTGGGCCAGATGCGGGTTGCCGGGGCCGTAGTTGACCGCCGGGATGCCGAGCGCCGAGAAGCGGCTCACGTCGGTCCAGCCGTACTTGGGCATCGGGGTGCCGCCCACCGCCTCGATGAACGCGGCCGCCGCCGGGTGGGAGAGCCCGGGCAGGGCGCCGGGGCTGTGGTCGTCGACGACGAACTCCGTCACACCGCAGTCGGCGAAGACCTCCCGCACATGCTCGATCGCCTCCTCCTCGCTGCGGTCCGGCGCGTAGCGGAAGTTGACCGTGACCACGCACTCGTCGGGGATGACGTTGCCCGCGACCCCGCCCCTGATGCCCACCGCGTTGAGGCCCTCGCGGTACTCCAGGCCGTCGATGACCGGCCACCGCGGCTTGTACTCCGCGAGCCGCGCCAGGACGGGGGCGGCGGCGTGGATCGCGTTGGAGCCCATCCAGCCGCGCGCCGAGTGGGCCCGCTCGCCGGAGGTCTTCAGCAGCACGCGCAGGGTGCCCTGGCAGCCGCCCTCGACCTGGCCGTCCGACGGCTCCAGCAGGACCGCGAAGTCGCCCACGAGCCACTCCGGGTGCGCCTCGGCGACATGCTTGAGGCCGTTGAGGTCGGCGGCGACCTCCTCGTTGTCGTAGAAGACGAACGTCAGGTCGCGGTTGGGGGCCGGGACCGTCGCGGCGACACGGAGCTGTACGGCGACGCCCGCCTTCATGTCGCAGGTGCCGCAGCCCCACAGGACCCCGTCCTCGTCGAGGCGCGAGGGGACGTTGTCCGCGATCGGGACGGTGTCGATGTGGCCGGCGAGAACGACCCGCTCCGGGAGGCCGAGGTTCGTCCGGGCGATCACGTTGTTGCCGTACCGGTCCACCGTGAGGTGCGGCAGCGCGCGCAGTGCGGTCTCGATCGCGTCCGCGAGGGGCTTCTCGGTGCCGCTCTCGGAGGGGAAGTCGACGAGCTGCGCGGTGAGGGCGGCGGCGTCCAGAGTGAGATCAAGGGGGGTGTCGGCCATGGCGTCGACCCTAACGCGCCAGATCTCCGTCCCGCTCTTCACAGGCTTCGCACGAGCCTCCTCCGCTTCCGTACTCTCCAGTACCTTGTACGCGTGCCAGAGCTGTCCCCCTCTCCCAAGCGCCGCGGCCGTCGCCTTCTCCGTTTCGGGGCGGCCTGCGTGGTCCTGTCCGCCGTCGCCGGCTATGTCGTGGTCCAGTACGTCACCGGCGGGGCCGACGATCCCGGGTGCAGAGTCGTTTCGGGTACGGCGGCGGACAAGGCGACGTACGAGTTCACGCCCGAGCAGGCGGTGAACGCGGCGACGATCGCCGCCGTCGGCACCAACCGGGAGCTGCCCGAGCGGGCCGTGGCCATCGCGCTGGCGACCGCGATCCAGGAGTCGGGGCTGCGCAACCTCACCCACGGCGACCGGGACTCGCTCGGCCTGTTCCAGCAGCGCCCCTCGCAGGGCTGGGGCACCGAGAAACAGGTCACGGACCCTGCGTACGCCTCCAGCATCTTCTACGAGCACCTCGCCAAGGTGCCCGACTACACCGAACTCCCGCTCACCGTCGCCGCGCAGAAGGTGCAGCGCAGCGGCTACCCGGAGGCGTACGCCAAGCACGAGGCGGATGCCGTGATGCTGGCCGCCGCGCTCACCGGGAGCTCGGCGGCCACGCTGACCTGCGACGGGCGCCTGGGCGTCGCCGTGACGACCACGGGCCCGGACGCGGTGCGCGCGGCACTCTCCCGGGACTTCGGGCGGGACGCGCTGGAGGAGTCGGAGGAGTCGGAGGGCTCGGAGGAGGGTGTGCCCAGCGCCGAGACCGACGGGCGGACCGTGACGCTGCCCGTCTCGCGGGAGACCTCCGCGGGGCGCACCGTCCAGGAGCGGGGCTGGCAGCTGGCGCACTGGGCCGTGGCCAACGCCTCGGCGCTGCACATCGAACAGGTGTCGTACGCGGGCCAGGAGTGGACCGCCGGGAACACCGACAGCCAGTGGCGCCCGACGGGTTCGGGCAGCACGGAGGCCGCGGGCGCGTCGGGGTCGGGCGGCGGCACGGGCAGTGTGCGGATCGTGACCGGGCAGTAATACGGGCCGTAGCCGGGCAGTAGTACGGGTCTTCACCCGGGCGGGTGGGATACCGGGTGCCGGGGCGGCCTGGTGCGCAGGTTCTCGCGCCGCCACCCGCGGGTGCGGTACAGCCCTTGGGGGCACTGGGCCCGGGCGGTTCGGCGGACTTTCACATCGGGTGCTTATCGGGTGGTGTTCGCCCGACTTTGCCCGCATCCCGATAATGCGACGCATTGCCAACTCTTTACGTCGGGCGTGCGCAACCTTCGCGGGCTTCGAGCGGTAGTCACAGCGTTCTCTGTTCTCTCCCGTCGAAGGAGCACCATGTCCCTCCCCCTGACCCGCAGGATCGCCCGTGCCGCGCTGCTTGTCGCCGCGGGAGCGGCCGCCGGGGTCGGTGCGGCCGGCTCCGCGAGCGCTGCCCCCTCCACCCTGCCCGCCACCCCGAACCTCGGCGGGCTGACCGCCCTGGACGGGGCGAACGTCGGCAACACGCTCGACGGCGCGACGCGCGGTGCGGCCGGGCTCGCGGGTGACGCCGGCGGCAAGGCCGTCGAGAAGGCGGTGCCGACCGCGGGCAAGAGCGGCGGCAAGGCCGTGAAGAAGGCGACGCCGGCCGTGCAGAAGGTGGCCGGGGAGGCCGCGGGGGCCGCCGGGGGTGTCCTCGGGGACACCGCGAAGTCGGCGACGAAGGGTGGGCTGCCCGGGGGTGGGCCGCTGAAGGGTCTGCCGATCGGCTGAGCGCCGGGCTTTGGCCGGTGAGGTTGGCGGGGTCCAGGGTTTTCCCTGGACCCCGTTGTCCTGCACCCGGTGCTGCAGGCTGTGCCCACCCGTTCCTCCCCCAGTGCCTGAACGGCCTGGGGGGACCCCCAGCGGAACGATTGCCCACAGCGGCACAGCGGCACAGCGGCACAGCGGCGCAGCAGGACAGCGGGACAGCGGGACAGCGGGACAGCGGGGCAGCGGGGCAGCGGGGCAGCGGGACTAACTTGCTCTCAGTCGTTCTGCCGCTGCCTGTACGCGTTCGTCCGTTGCTGTCAGGGCTACTCGTACGAAGGTTGCGCCTGCCTCGCCGTAGAAGTCGCCGGGGGCGACCAGGATGCCCTGGTCGGCGAGGTGGGAGACGGTGTCCCAGCAGGATTCGTCGCGGGTGGCCCAGAGGTAGAGACTGGCCTCGCTGTGTTCGATGCGGAAGCCGTGGGCGAGGAGGGCCTCGCGCAGGAGGGTGCGCCGGGCGGCGTAGCGGGCGCGCTGCTCGTGGACGTGGGTGTCGTCGCCGAGGGCCGCCACGACCGCCGCCTGGGTGGGGGCGGAGGTCATCATGCCGCCGTGCTTGCGGATCTCCAGCAGCGGAGCGAGGACCGCGGGGTCGCCGGCCAGGAAGGCGGCGCGGTAGCCCGCGAGGTTCGAGCGCTTGGAGAGCGAGTGGACCGCGACGATGCCGTCGTACGAGCCGCCGTTCACGTCCGGGTGCAGCACCGAGACGGGGTCGGCCTCCCAGCCCAGTTCGAGGTAGCACTCGTCGGAGAAGAGCAGGACGCCGTGCTCGCGGGCCCAGGCGACGATCCGGGTCAGCTCCTGCTTCGAGAGGACCTTGCCTGTGGGGTTCGACGGGGAGTTCAGCCAGAGGAGCCTCAGGCCCTCCGGGTCGAGCTCGGTCGGGTCGTCGTAGACCTCGTACGCGGCGCGCGCCAGGCGGGCGCCGACCTCGTACGTCGGGTAGGCGAGGCGCGGATACGCGACCCTGTCGCCGGGGCCGAGGCCCAGCTGGGTGGGGAGCCAGGCGACGAGTTCCTTGGAGCCGACGATCGGCAGGACGTGCCGGTGGGTGACCTCACGGGCACCGAGGCGGCGCTCCAGCCAGCCGGTGATCGCGTCGCGCAGCGCCGGGGTGCCCCAGACCGTCGGGTAGCCCGGGGAGTCCGCCGCGTCGATCAGAGCCTTCTGGATCAGCTCGGGGACCGGGTCGACCGGGGTGCCGACGGAGAGGTCGACGATGCCGTCCGGATGCGAGGCGGCCTTCTTCTTGTACGGCTCCAGCTTGTCCCAGGGGAACGTGGGCAGGCGGTCGGAGACTGCGGACACGGTTTCTGGCTCACTTTCTTCTGCGGACGGCAAACGCCTCGGTCCCGCATGGCCGGCAGAGCTCGTCAGGCCGTACGGGACCGAGGCGGCACGGTTGGTGCGGGCCGCTGATGCGGTTACTCGGCCTGCGGCGGCAGCGCGGCGATGAGGGGGTGGTCGCGCTCGATCAGACCCAGCTTGCTGGCGCCGCCGGGCGAGCCGAGCTCGTCGAAGAACTCGACGTTCGCCTTGTAGTAGTCCTTCCACTCCTCCGGAGTGTCGTCCTCGTAGAAGATCGCCTCGACCGGGCAGACCGGCTCACAGGCACCACAGTCGACGCATTCGTCCGGGTGGATGTACAAGGACCGCTGGCCCTCGTAGATGCAGTCGACCGGGCACTCCTCGATGCACGCCTTGTCCTTCACGTCGACACAAGGCTGCGCGATGACGTAGGTCACGCTGTCGTTCCTCCTCGATAGGGCGCTGGCGGGCCTCCTCAGGCCCTGCCGCCTGGCGCGCGGGAGCGCGGCGTCGTCGATGCCCGCCCCTAGTATCTCCGTTCCTGGGCATGATCCGAACAGGAGGGGTGGACCGACCAGTGGAAATCTCGGCCTACGGACGCCTCGAGGTCCGTATCACCGCTGCTGACGTGGGCAAACGCGTCTCGGTACGACGGTTGAGCGACCCTGGAGTCACGGAGGGGAAATTCACCGACACGGTGGGTGTTCTCACATCATGGGACAAGGGTGTGCTCGTGATCACACGGAAGAGTGGTGAGGCCGTCCGGATTGACGAGTCCTCGCTGGTCGCGGGGAAGGTCGTCCCGGCCGCCCCGGCCCGCCGCCGGGGGCCCGCCGCGTCGTACGAGGAGCTGGCCCGGGTCGCCTCGCGGGCCTGGCGGCCGGTGGAGAGCGAGCGGCTCGGCGAGTGGGAGCTGCGGGCCGCCTCCGGGTTCACCCGCCGCGCCAACTCCGTGCTGCCGCTCGGCGACCCCGGCCTGCCGCTCGACGGCGCCCTGGAGGCCGTACGACGCTGGTACGGAGAGCGCGGCCTGCCCGCCTATGTGCAGACCGCCACCGGCGCCGAGGGGACCCAGGAGCTGCTCTGCGCGGAACTGGAGCGGCGCGGGTGGGTGCGTGAGGTGACCGCCGCGTTGTGGACCGGGGCGCTGGCGCCGGTCGCCGACCGGGCGGACGCTGAGGGTGTGGTGCTGGCCAGGGAGGCCGACGAGGCGTGGCTGGCCCGGTATCAGCGCAAGGGAGTGAGCGAGGTGGCTCTGAGAGTGCTGGGATGGGGGTCCCCCCGCTCGAGCGAAGCCGAGAGTGGGGGAGGACCGTCGGTGTGGTTCGCGTCGATACCCGGTGCGGCCGGCGGCGCGCCCGCGGCGATCGGGCGGTGTGTCGTGGACGGGCGGTGGGCCGGGTTCGCCGCCGTCGAGGTCGATCCCGCGCAGCGCCGCAGGGGGCTCGCCACGAGGGTGATGGCCGCGTTGGCCGGGCGGGCGCTGGACGAGGGCGCCTCGGCCGCCTGGCTGCAGGTGGAGGAGGAGAACGCGGGGGCGCGGACGCTGTACGCCGGGATGGGGTTCTCGGCGCATCACGCCTACCACCACTACCGGGAGCCGTCGTGAGCGCGTACGACCCCGCAGAGGTACGGCGGCTGTTCGCCGAGGAGGCGCGGGCCGAGCGGCCCGATCTGGCGGCGCTGTGTCTGCTGGTGGGCGCGGCGGCCGACCCGGAGCTGGGCGAGGCCGGGGTGGACGCCGCGCAGGCGGAGCTCGACCGGCTGGCCGGGGAGCTGCCGTACCGGCCGGGCGGGGCGCGGGCGTGGGCGCTCGCGCTGGAGGAGCTGCTGGGCGGGCGGTACGGGTTCCGCGGCTCCGGCGCGGACTACCAGCGGCTCGAGTCCTCGCTGCTGCATCAGGTGCTGCTACGGCGGCGGGGGCTGCCGATCCTGCTGTCGGTGGTGTGGGTCGAGGTCGCGCGGCGGGCGGGGGCGCCGGTGTACGGGGTCGCGCTGCCGGGGCACTTCGTGGTGGGGTTCGGACCGCCGGAGGATCTCGAACGGCAGGTGCTGGTCGATCCGTTCGACGGGGGCCGGGTGCTGTCGGCCGACGACGCGGAGCTGCTGGTGGCCGGGGCGGGCGCGGCGCGGCTGGAGCCGTCGATGCTGGTGCCGGCGGAGCCGTTGTCCGTGGTGATGCGGATCCTGAACAACATCCGGTCGTGGGCCGCGGCTCGGCCCGAGCGCTCGGATGTGGGGTTGTGGGCGGTGGAGTTGTCGCTGCTGGTCCCTTCTCATCCGGCTCGGTTGCGGTACGAGAAGGGGGCGTTGCTCGTGCAGCGGGGGGATTTCCTGGGTGGGGCGGCGGAGTTGGAGGAGTACGCCTCGCTGGTGGAGGTGGTGGACGAGCCCGCGGCGGCACGGGTACGGCGGGAGGCTCATGCGGCTCGCGCGATGCTGAATTAGTGCCGGGGGGCGGGTGCGGGCTGGGGTGGTTGCGCGCGCCCACGCGGCGGAGCCGCAAATCTATACAGCCCCGCGCCCCTAAAAGCAGTACCGCATGACAGATGTCATGTCATGCGGTACTGCCGACGGGTCAGCTCGGGTTGGTGTCGATGACCGCGGTCCGGTCCGTGGTGCTCTTCAGGGCCGGGCGCAGGGCGCCGATGACGTCCTGGACGGTGACGGCCGTCTTCTGGCCGGTGCCGCGGGTGATCAGGACGCCGTCGAAGGTGCCGCCGTACAGCTCCTTCAGGGCCTCCTGGTCGTATGCCTCGACCAGCTTGCCGTCGACGGCCTTGACGCCGAGGAACTTCCACAGCGAGTTCTTCGGGCTGAACTCGATGCCCTGGGCGGTGCCCTTGACCTGGATCTTGACGTTCGCGGACATCGCCGGTTCGGCGAACTCCTTCATCATGCGGTCGACCTCGGCGTCGGTGATCGTCGGCTGCTTGGCCGTGGTCGGGACGTTCACCGCGGCGGCGGAGCCGGTCTCCACCTGGGTGCGGTACCCCGCTACGACGGCCTCCCCGGCCTTCGCCGCGTCGATGCCCTTGCCCGCCTTGCCGTAGACCGCGACGGCCTTGCCCGACTCGAACTTGATCGTGCCGTCGGTGGCCGAGCCGGAGCCGCCCGCCGCGCTCTGCAGCGCCGCCTGGAGCTTCTCCTCGTCGACCGGCAGCTCGGGCTCGATCTCGCGGTGCTGCCCGAACAGCGAGCCGATCACGGAGACCGGGTTGTAGTCGCTCTTCGCGGCGTCGTCGACCGTGGCCTGGATGTCGAACTGCAGGCCCGCCTGGTCCGGCTTGAGGGAGACGGTGTCACCGTCGACGGACAGCTTCAGCGCCTGTGCGGCCCGCTTCTCGAAGGCGTCGTCGAGCTTCGCGACGGCCTCGTCACGGGTGCTGCCGCCGATGTCGACGCCGAACACGGTGGTGCCCTTGGGCACGTCGGAGTGGTTCATCAGCAGTCCGGCGCCGTAGACGCCGACACCGCCGAGGACCAGGACCCCGCCGAGCAGGACCAGCTTGCTGCGGCCCTTCTTCTTTTTCTTCTTGGAGTCGGACGCGTTCTGCGCGGACGCGGCGGCCGACTTGGGCGCGGTCCTCGCCCCGGGGCCGCCGCCCTGCGTGCCGCCGGGTGCGAAGGGCGCGGGCGCGCCGGGGCCGCCCTGGGCACCGGAGGGCACGACCGGGATGCCGCTGGTGACGGTGTGCCCGGAGACGTTGTCGGCGGGACGGCCGAAGCCGCCGCCCATGCCGCCCGGCTCGGGGGCGGGCTTCTGCGGGGTGAGGACCGCGGTGTCGTCGCTCAGACCGCCACCGGGGAGGCGGCCCGTGGCGGGGCCGGTTCCCGTGCCGGTGCCGGGAGCGGCGGTACGCGGGCCACCGGGGCCACCCGGCCGACCGGGTCCGCCGTAGCCGTTGGGGTTGCCGGGCGTGCCCTGGGTGCCGGGGGCGCCGACGGCCGTGCCGGCCGCGCTCTGCGCCACCGGGGGCACCATCGGGCCGTCACCCGTGACCGGGCCGCCGGTCGGGCCCATGGGGCCCTGCGGGCCGCCGAGGCCATGGGGGCCGGAGGGCCCGTCGGGGCCGTTGAAGTCGTGCCGGCTGCCCGGACCACCGGTCGGCGCGTTGAACTCGTGCGGGCTGCCGGAGCCGGGGGCCCGGCCGTTCGTCCCGGGGAAGCCCTGCTGGTCGCCGCGGCCGCTCTCCGAGAAGTACGGCAGGTCGTCGCGGCGCGCCTCGGCGCCGCCCTGCGGCGGTCGGGACGTGCCGAGCGGGCCCGCGGTCAGCGCCTCGGTCACGTCGAAGGAACCGGTGCCGCCACCGTGCCCGGGAGCCACCGGACCGCCGGTGGCACCGGGGAGCCCGGCGCCGTTGGTGCCGCCCGGACGGGATCCGATCGGCGCGCTCATGGAGCCGACCACGCCACCGGGCCGCCCACCGGCCGGTCGCCCGGCACCGGGCCGCGCGCCACCGGCCGAAGCACCCGGCGCGGACGACGCACCCGAGGCACCCGAAGTGCCGGAAGCGCCCGCACCCGTGGCGGAACCGCCCGGAATGCCCGCCCCGTTGGTGGCGCCGCCACCCTGACCGCCCTTGGCGGGCCCGGACTTGCGCGGGGCGAACCAGTCGCTCGCCTTCTCCTCGGCGGCGGCGGGGGCGGGTTCGGCGGGCAGCTCGAAGGTGCCCGTGTCGGATCCGGCGGACCCGGAGGGCCCGCTGGAGTTCTTGGCGCCCGCGGCGGGCCCCGGCTGCGCGTCGGCGCCGGTGCCGTTGCCGTCGCTCTCGGAGTCCGCGACGGGCTTGCGCACGACGACCGGCGGAATGGGCCGGGAACCGGGGATGTTGATCCGGATCCGGGTCGTCAGCGTGGTCTCGGTCTTGCGTTCCTCCGGCTGGGCGGCCGAACGGCCCGCGTCCGCACCGGCGTCGGGCACCACGGGGATGCCGTACGGCGGCGTACCCGAGGGGTACGCGGCCCCGCCGCGCCCGTTGGACCCGGAGGACGGACTGTCAGTTTCACGACTCAAGGCAGGTTCTCCAGTTTGGCTCCGCCGCCCGCCACGACCTCACGGGCAGCTCGGCGGCGCGCACCACCATACTGGCCACTTCTGGCGCGTATCCCACGACCGCCGTTGAAAACCACACACGACTCGAACGCCCGCGCCTTCGCGAAGTAGTACGTCACTTGCCAAGTCGGACGTCGGGACCGTCCGGTTGCCTCCCCGGCCCAAGGGTGGCGCAGATCACAGCGAGGGCCATGCCACCGAGCAGGAAGAGGTAGGAGCCGCCTCCCGCGCCGAACAGGAAGTCCCCTTCGGGTCGGCCCGCGGTGCACAGGATTACGGCGATCATCCAGCCGGCGGCGGGCGCGACCGCTCCGGCGCGGCTGTTCGCGGCCCGGGCGCCGCCGAGGAACAGCCCGGCCGCGCCGGCGAGCGCGAGCAGCAGCCCGCCGGGGAACAGCCCGGCCTGGACGAGCGCACCGGCGACACCGGTGACCGCGCCGAGGACAAGGAGCCCGAGATAGGCGGCGATCCGTCCGGCGGAGGGCGGCTGGAGGGGCTGGGCGAGCATCGAACCGGGACCGGACATCAGACGGCCTCCTCGACTCCGGCGACTCCGGCGACTCCGGCGAACAGGTCGGTCTCCCTGTTCTGTACCGGTCCCCCGTGGCTCCCGCGCACCAACTCGTAGTACTCGGTGGTGAAGAGGGGCTGGGCCAGTTCGTTGGAGAGGGCGAAGTAGCGCTCGCCGGGGGCGACCTCGATCTGGGTGGCGTGCGCGCGCATCGCGGCGGCCTTTGCGGGCGCGTACGCGGTGCCGTCGATCGCGGTGGTGATCCGCTCGTCGTCGACGACTCCGGGTACGTCGGCGACGGCCGCGCTCTTGGTGAAGGGGAGCGTCGGCAGCTCCTTCCGGAGCCGGTCGAAGGCGGCCTCGGCGACGGAACGCGGGACGCGGTTGTAGTAGACCTTGGGGACACTCCAGCCGGCCCCGCCCTCGACATCGGCTCCGGCCGCGAAGTCCACGGCGCGCAGGGCGACCCGGTGGGCCTGGATGTGGTCGGGGTGGCCGTAGCCGCCGTTGTCGTCATAGGCGACGACCACGTGGGGCCGTACCTCGAGGATCACCTCGGCGAGCGCGGCGGCGGCCTCGTCGACACTCGCCTGCCAGAAGCAGTCGGGGTCGTCATTGTCGGCGATCCCCATCATCCCGGAGTCGCCGTACCGCCCCACCCCGCCGAGCAGCCGGAAGTCACCGACGCCGAGTGCGGCCATGGCGTCGGTGAGCTCGCGCAGCCGCTGCTCGCCGAGGGCGGCGCCGGTCAGATGCCGCAGCTGCGGCGGAATGACCTCGCCGCGCTCCCCGAGGGTGCAGGTCACCAGGGTCACCCGGGCACCCTCGGCCGCGTACCGGGCCATGGTCGCGCCGTTGTTGATCGACTCGTCGTCCGGATGCGCGTGCACCAGGAGCAGCCGCCGAGCGGACAGTTCCGTCATGGGACCACCCTACGAGGCGACAGCAGCCCGGCGGTCACCTCCCCGCCCGCCCGTCACCCCTCGTCGTCGAGCACGTGGGCGATGGCGAGCGCGATCCGCTCGACCCAGTCGATGGCGTCGTTCACAGCGGCCTCGTCGATGGGACGGCGCTGCTCGAGGTCGCCGTCGATCAGGTCGGCGTCGTGGGCGATCTTGTTGCGCCGTTGGGTGATCTCCAGATAGCGGCTGCGAAGCGTCTTCTCGTTGCGTGAGGTGCGGCCCTGGAAGAACGTCTGGTTGATCCATCCGGCGGACAGGTACCAGACCTTCTTCTCCGTGACGAGCTTGAGCACCTCGGAGATCTTTCCGGGATGCTGGAGGGACTGGGCCGCGAGCTTGTCCCGCAGGTGCTCGACGACGGCCTCGGGAAGGGTGACGTCGCCTCGCCGCACCGCCTCGACCCTGTGCAGCGGCAGTTCGTACACGCGCAGCTGGTGCGGCATCTCGGGGCTGTCCTTGGCCGCGAGCTCGGCGACCCGGCGCAGGACCTCCTCATGAAGCCAGTGATCGATGGCGGCGACGGCCTGCACCCAGGCAGCCCGGTAGAAGTCGTCGATGTCGATCCTGGGCGACTTGAACGGGGTCAGCATGCGGCCCGCCTCGACCATGCGCCTGGCGTACGACAGGTTCGTCATGAACGCCTCGAACTGACGCGTCTGCGGTCTGGGAACGGCCACCGGTAACCCCCGAGGAACTCTCCGTCACGATCTCTACGTGCACGATTCCCGAGCGGCGCGGGGGTCAGTCAAGAGGGAACGGGCTGTTCAGAGGAAGGTGACCGATTCCGGTCCTTCGCTTTCCGGATCACGCCGGTCCCGCTGGGGAGCCGTCGGACCCTGGTGGGACAGGGCTCGACGGCTCCCCCAGGGCTCAGGCGTCGTCTTCCGGCTCGGTGAAGATGCCCTCGGCGGAGGCTGCGGTGACTGCGCGGGTGAGCCAGGTGCGCAGAAGGTCGGGGTCGTCGCAGGCGGTGATGCGCTCGCGGATGTCGTCCGGGACGTCGAGTCCGCGGGCTTGCAGGACGAGCAGGATGTCCTCGGCACGACCCTGCGCGCGCCCCTCGTCACGGATCTCTTCGGAGATCGACGACTTGTAGAAAGAAAGGTCCACAGCCACCAGGTTCCTCCAGAATTCCGCGGCCCGACGCATGCTGTCCAGGCCTCGTGTGGTGAGTTCGATAATCGGGTCGGCGACGGTCTCCGGCACATTCCGCAGAGCGGTGGACAGCGTCTTCAGTATCACACCGACGTCGGGATCCTTCGCGTGTGTGATGGCGGACAGCGCAGCCAGCGCAAGGTCGGCGCCGGCCTCGTCCGGGTCGGTGATGAAGGGCATGTTGTGCGGACCCGCCACGAGCGGGCGCAGTGTCAGCGCGGCCCACCATGCGGGGCCGATGGATACGGGTTGAGCGGCCCACTCGGCTGTGGGCCGATCCTGGCAGACCACCAGGAGCAGGGGTGGGGTTTTGTACTTCGTGTAGAGGAAGGACAGGTAGTAGGCCCAGCTTGCGGGTTTGTTCGCGTCCTTTGCGCTCTGTGCTTCGACAGCCAGCAGGATCGGGGCGTCGCCGTCGAAACGCAGCAGGGTGTCGATACGACGTTCAACGGGCTTGGCCTCGGTGAGATCGGTCGGCAGCACCGTGACGGACGTGGGCTGGATGACGGGGAGGCCGAGCACCTTGGAGACGCCCGCGAACAGTCCGGGGTACTCCTGGAAGATGCGGTGCATCGCCTCGTGGGACGAGTTGACCATGCGGTTCCTTTACTTGCTTGGTTGGGTTTTCAGCGAGCCGACGCCCGTGCCTGGCACTCGCGGCAACGAGCGCCCGGCTCGGGCGAGCGGAAGCCGCGGTCGCAGCCGTCGCAGTTGCGCACGGGGTGCCGGACGGCAGGTGGCGGAGCGGCAGGGGCGCGGAACGGGGGCGGGGGCGGCAGCAGCGCCGTGAGGCGGTGGGCCAGGAGCGCGGCCGGGCGGCGGGGCCCTTCGGGCGGGAGATCGGCGGTGAGCGCCTGTCGTACGGCTGTGGCACTGACGTCCCGCTCCAGCCACGCGGCGACGCCGGGGGCGAGGTGGGTGACGTCACAGACGGACAGGAGGAGGCGGGGGTCGTGGCGGCGGAGATCGGCGAGGAGGTCCATGGCCGCCTGAAGGAGCTTGGGGTGGAGGTGCGAGGGGCGCGGGACGGCGGGGAGGGGCTTGCGGGGTGTGGACCGCTTCGGTTTGGCCGGGGCGCCGGGCGCGTGGTCGGCGGTGGCTGTACGGCGGTGATGGCCGGGCTGGTTGCACGAGATCGTGCGCGTGACGATGCGCCCGCCGGAGACGCGCTCCCGCTCGCGTCGGAGGTAGCCGTGGTCCTCCAGTTCGCGCAGGGCGGCTGCGATACGGGTCGCGCCCTCGGTGAAACGGGACGTGAGGGACTTGATGTCGACCTGGGCGCCCTTGGGCAGCGACTGGATATGAACCGCCAGGCCGATGGCGACGAGGGACAGCTCCTGGTGCTGGGCGAGGTGGTTGCCGATCACCGTGAAGCGTTCGGTGTGCCGGGCGTTGTCGTGGACGAGGCCGCCGAAGTGCCGCCGATTCGGGTGTTTGTTGGCGACTGGACGGGACTGGGCGTGCGCGGGCGCGCTAGGGTTCTGCGTATCCATCGGGAAGGACTCATCTTCCTTGGTGGTCAGGCCCTCGCACTGGGATTGCCGTCCCGGCGGGGGCCGTCGCATTTCTGCGGTGTGTTGTTGCGCTGAGAGTAGGGCAGGCAATAGGCCGCGAATCCAGTCCAGTTGGCGATGTTCACTCGCGCGAGTGAGAAGCCCGGCGGGCGGGAGGGGTGGGGCTTGGTCGGGTCATTTCACCGCCGTGGTCCTTGGAAAAGAGACCGCCCCTCGCACCGAAGCACGGGCGATCGGGTTCCGGTGCGAGCTGCACTTCGGCCCAGACCGTTTTGCGCGGGCACAGCTCGGACGTCACTCCCCAGCGGTCGGCGAGCGCGTCGACGAGGAGGAGGCCACGACCTGACTCGGCATCCGCGGCGGGGTCCTGGAGAAGCGGCAGCCGGTCACCGTGAGTGTCCGTCACCTCGATCCGAAGGGTGCCTGCGAGGACGTACAGGCTGAGCCGGAAGTCCCGGCCGGGGATACGGCCGTGGACGGCCGCGTTGGCCGCGAGTTCCGCGACGATCTGCCGGGCCGGGTCCAAGGGGAGGCCCCAGGAACGGAGTTGCTCAACGGCAAGCAGTCGGCCGAGGCGTGCCCCGCGGGGAGTGGAAGACAGGAGCACGCTGAAGTCCCGGACGGGGCGCTCGGACCGGGCGTCGGGGGTGGCGGTGTCGTGGATCACGTCACTGAGAGTGGCAGTGATCACTAGCCGCAAACAGCGATCAGCCCCTTGCGTACGACGACTGTCAGGCGGCTGTCCGGCCGTGTCCAGGCTGTCCGCATATGGCGGGGTCCAGCAAGAACCTTCACGGATGCCTGTTTCGCGGATCACCTCACACGCGGTCGCGATGCTCGCTTACCGTCAATTGTGACGACGCCACTACGTATGGTGACCACCCGGTTCTGTCCAGCACTGTCCGGGCCGGTCGGCGTGGTGTGCACGGGTAGGGCGTCGTTGCCAGGACGTACGACGGGAGGACGCGGGATGACACAGGTGGACGGCGAAGCGGTACGGCTCAAGGGCGAGGCGGACGAGCCGGGTTGGGAGGTGGATCCGGATGACGAGTGGGGGCTTGCGGTCGTCGCGACGGTCGGGCGACAGGTGAAGCTGCGCCGGGAGGCGGTGGGGATGCGGGCCTGCCGGTTCGGGGAGGCCGTCGGGTACGGCGAGGACATGGTCTACAAGCTGGAGAGCGGGAAAAGGATCCCTCGGCCGGAGTTCCTGGACAGGGCGGACGAGGTGTTGGGGGCGGGTGGGTTGCTCTCGGCGATGAAGGAGGACGTGGAGAAGGTCCGGTACCCGAAGAAGGTGCGGGATCTGGCGGAGATGGAGGCGAAGGCGGTCGAGTTGCTCTCGTATGGCAACCACAATCTGCACGGCCTGCTCCAGACGAAGGAGTATGCGTGGGCGTTGCTGGGGACACGACGACCGGTCCCTCCGGAAGAGCAACTGGAGCAGGCTGTGGCAGCGCGCATGGCCCGGAAGACGGTCTTCGACCGCTCACCCGCCCCTGAGTTCAGCTTCGTCCTGGAAGAGACGACGCTCAGGCGGCCGGTCGGCGGCAACATGGTGTGGCGCGCACAGCTCGAACACCTGCTGGAGGTGGCACAGTTGCGGAGCGTCGAAATTCAGGTGATGCCGACGGACCGCTGGGACCACCCTGGTACCGGAGGACGGATCCAGGTGCTGAAGTTCGGCGACGGCGGCTGTCGGGCGCATGGACGACGAGTTCAACGGCCGCCCTGTCCACGACCCTAGGCAGCTCCGGATCCTCGAACTCCGCTATGGCATCATCCGGGCCGAGGCTCTGACCGCACAGGAGTCGCTGGCCTTCATCGAACAACTATGGGGAGAGACATGATGCAGGACCTGGTGTGGTTCAAGAGCAGCTACAGCGACAGCAGCAACCCGAGTGACTGCGTCGAGATCGCCACCACCCCCGCCACCATCCACGTCCGTGACTCCAAGCACACCGCCGGCCCCCGCCTCCAGCTCTCGCCGGAGGCCTGGGCCGACTTCGTGTCGTACGCGTCCGAAGGCTGACCCACAAGGTACGAGCGTCGCCCACTTTGTGTGCGCTGAGTCTCACGCGCCAACGAGGCGACCTGGGGTTTTGCTGACTGCCGTTGAGACTCAGCGCACACAATCGCCCTGCCCGAAGGGCCGACCTACTCGACCTCGGCTTCCGGTACGTCGACCTCGCCGCCGAGTGAGCGGGCGATGGCCGTGAACTCGTTCAGGGCGGCCTGGAGGTCGCGGACGATCTCCTCGGCGATCACCTCGGGCGGCAGACCGCTGTCGGCGTCTTCGAGGGCGGGGTCCTTCATCCACGTGATGTCGAGGTTGACCTTGTCGCGGGCGATCAGGTCCTCGTAACTGAACTTCTTGAACGGGCCGTTCTCGTCCTCCGATTCCACGCGGACCGACCGGGGTTCACCAACCCGGTACGCCGCGACGAAGTCGTCGAGGTGGGCGCGGGTCAACGGGCGCTGCTTGAGGGTGAAGTGCTGGCCGGTTCGGAAGTCGTAGATCCAGGTCTCGGTGGTGAGGGGCTTGCCGTCGGCGCGCGGGGGCTTCTTGTCGAAGAAGAGGACGTTCGCCTTGACGCCGCCTGCGTAGAAGATGCCGGTGGGCAGCCGCAGGATGGTGTGCAGGTCGAACTCGTCGAGCAGCTTGCGGCGGACCTTTTCACCGGCGCCGCCCTCGAAGAGGACGTTGTCCGGCAGGACGACAGCAGCACGACCGTTGATCGCCGTGAGCGACATGATGTGCTGGAGGAAGTTCAGCTGCTTGTTCGTCGTGGTCGCGGTGAAGTCGTCGCGGTCGTACTGGATGTCCTCCTTCTCGACCTCGCCGTCCTGGCCGATGACCGTGATCGCGGACTTGCGGCCGAAGGGAGGGTTCGCGAGGACGAGGGTGGCGTGCTTGCCGCTGGGCTTGTCGGCGAGGGCGTCACCGACGTGGATGAGGCTGGGGCCGTCGCTCTTGCCGATGCCGTGGAGGAGCATGTTCATCGCGGCGAGGCGGGCGGTGGCGGTGACGAGTTCGTTGCCCCAGATCTTGCGACCCTCGTCGTAGGCCTTCCGCTCGTCCAGCGACATCTTCTTCATGTGGTGGTCGCGGATGTAGGAGTGGGCCGCGATGAGGAAGCCGCCGGTGCCGCAGGCGGGGTCCGTGATGGTGTCGTCCGGGCCGGGCTGGACGACGTCGATCATGGCGTCGATCAGGGCGCGCGGGGTGAAGTACTGGCCGGCGCCGGTCTTGGTGTCGGATGCGCCCTTGGCAAGCAGGCCCTCGTAGGCGTCGCCCTTGAGGTCCGTGCCGGTCATGGCCCAGTCTTCGCGGCCGATCAGCTCGACGACCAGCTTCTCCAGGAGCGCCGGCTTGGTGATCCGGTTCTGGGCGTCGGCGAAGATCGTGCCGATGGTGGTGTCGGGCTTGCTGCGGAGGTGCAGGAGGGTGGCCTGGTAGTGCTGCTCCAGGGCGGCGCCGCGCTTGCCGACGAGTGACTTCCAGTTGTAGTCGGCGGGGACGATGGCGCTCATGTCCTGGCCGTCCCACGGGTCGTTCTCGATCTCGTCGACCATCTTGAGGAAGAGCAGGTAGGAGAGCTGCTCGACGTACTCGATGGTGGACATGCCGTTGTCGCGGAGGACGTTGCAGTAGTTCCAGAGCTTGGAGACGAGCGTGTTCGTCTGGGCAACGGCCTTGGCCGTCTCGGCGGCTTCCGGAGTGGGCTGCGGGGCGTCTGCGGGGGCGGTCACAGGTCGAACTCCTGCTGTACGGCGAGGGCGGGGGCGGGGGTTGGTTCTGGGGCGGCGGGCATGGCGACTCGGGGTACGGCGGCCTTCTTTCCGGTGCTCCTGCGGGGGCGCGTGGCCCTGGGTTGCGCTGCGCGCTCGGCGGCAACGTGGGCCAGAACAGCGGATGCGTCTTCATCTGCTGGATCCTGGGAGACCAACTGGCCGGAGAACGCACGGCGAAGGAGAGCCCTGCGTAGCGCGCCCGCCCGTGCCGCAACGCGCTCCACCTCGCGCGCCGCTCCATCAAGCGCCGTCAACAGCTCGTCCGCGCGCTCCGCCAGCGATTGCTGCTCGTCCTCCGGCGGCACAGGGACCTTCACGGACAGCAGATCTTTCTGCGAAATGTTTCGCATGGAGTCCTTGCTACCAGTCGCCCTAGCCGTAATCTGCCGACGAACCAAGGGGGCCGACAGTACGGTAATCAGCCAGTTGCGATTCACGCCTGACTTGGGTACCAGTCTCAGACTTTTATCACTGAGCAGGAGTCGGGTTCTTGTTTGACGAACGAGAACCGGAGCGCCTACATACTCAGGCGTATTTGCGCGACTGACAAGGATGTCCCCCACCCTGATTTCGTGGCGGGCATCGATCTCTCGGCCGACCGGAACCGCTTTCTGCTCTTCTTGCCGGAACTCGCCCCATGTCATCGCGCTCACCTTGATTACACCCCACTCCTCATCGAGAGCAGGGCGAGGATCACACCGGAATGATTTGCCAGCCTCCACACGTTCGATGACGTCATCAAGTTCACCCCAGCGCCAACCAGTCGGCAGATCTCCATTGGCATGGATGAGGGCGTCCCGGAACGCACCGCTCAAATGAGGCTTCCGGTGTCTCACCCTCTTGACTGTGGCCTCGGCTGCGTCCAGCCTTGGCAATTGCTCTTCGAGGGCCTCAACGATGCGGTGCTGCTCCGCGAGCGGCGGCAGCGGCACCGGCACCTCGCGCAACCGCTGCTGCGGAAGATGTTTGATGGTGCTGCCGGTGGAGAGCTTGGCCAGCTTTCCCGCGCTGGCGGCGTATTCCAGGTAATAGCGCAGGTACCTGTTATCCAGCGCCCGCGAAGGGCGTACACGGTGAAGTGCCTTCTGGAACGCAATCGGCTCATCCTTGTGCCAGATGGCACAGCGTCCGACCTCTCCGCCTTCACAGACGACCAGGTCATCCTTGGACACCATGAACCGGGAAAGGTCATCCGGCTCGATGTCCATCGTCAGCAAGTCATCTGTGTCGATCTGGCCCCACTGCACATTGACATTCCGCAGGTACGGAGTCGGATGCAGGCCAGTGGACTGCTTCTTGTCCAGCATCTTCCCTAGCGCTGTGTCGGCTACGTCTCCCAGCGCCGCCCAGGCCCACCCCGCCGGAAGCTCCCTCTCCCCATCCACGCTCACGCTCAACCCAGTTCCCGATTCAGCTCATCCAGCAGTTCCAACGCCTTGTCCTTGTCCCCGAACGCCCGCATGAAGCCCCGGCCTCCGCCGCGCTCAGTGAACGGCGCGTGCCCGAAGTCTCCTGGCTCGATGCCGATGTCGTTGACGATGGCGTCCTTTATCCGCTCCAGCCACCACACCTGCTCCTCGGTGAACTCCACGCCCGCCTGTCGCTGCCGCAGCAGCCAGCCCTCGAAGCGCTCCTCGACCACCGTACGGTACGGGCGCAGCTCGGCGTCCGCGCCGAGCTCGTAGCGGATGAGCCGGACGAGGTCACCCAGGCCCGCCTCCTTGCCAGGGCCGGCAGCCGCCTTGCCGAGCTGCTCGTAGTGGTCCCAGAGGACGCTCGTCGTCCAGGCGCGGTTCGTCGCGCGGATCTTGCCCGCGAGCTCTTTCAGCGCGTCCCGTGCCTCGTGTGGGCTGACACGGGCCCCGCTCCCCAGCGCGACCCGGATCGCCGCGTTCTCGTCCCGCTGCTCCTTCTCCAACAGGGAGTTCCACTCGGCGAGTTCCTTGCGGGCTCTCTCCTCGCGCGGTATCTCGCGGATCTCGGTGACACGGACCTCCGTCGTCTCGTCGTACGTCAGGTCCTGCTGGTGGCGGATCTCCAGGATCAGTTTCCGGAGCTCCGGACGGGAGGTCAGCGGGGCGACCGCGTCCTGGACCAGCTTCCTGGCCAGTTCGGCGCCGCCCTCCCGGCGAGCCTGGTCCTGGGTGTCCACATCCACCGCGTCCGTGATCCTGCGGGCGAGGTCGGCCAGGCTCACACCCCCGGACGTCTGAGCGAGCAGGCCCTTCTCCTCCTCCCCCAACTGGCGCTCGATGCGGGCCAGGCGGCGCGCGAGCGTCTCCGCCTCGTCGGCCGTCAGGGACCGTGTACCGGCCTTGTCCAACAGCTTCGCCAGGGAGACGCTCTTCTCCCCCGCCGGGATCAGGGGGCGGGCGTCCACCAGAGGGGAGTCCGTCACCCCCACCGCGTCGATCAGGACGAAACGGTCCTTCGTGAGGTCGGGTGCGGCGTCCGGCGTGACCGCCTTCAGCTCGTCCGCGTCGATCGAGCGGGCGCCCCGGCCCTTCATCTGCTCGAAGAGGACCGGGCTCTTGATCGACCGGAGGAAGATCACGCACTCCAGCGGCCTCACGTCCGTGCCCGTGGCGATCATGTCGACCGTCACCGCCACCCTCAGACGGGGCGAGTTGCGCAGGTCGTTGATGAGCGCGTCGGGGTCGTCGCCGTTCTGCCGCGACCTGTACGTGATCTTCTTGGCGAACGCGTCGCCCCGGCCGAAGACCTCCTTGACCTGCTTCAGCACCTCTTCCGCGTGATCGTCTCCGGCCGCGAAGACCAGAGTCTTCGGGAGGTCCACTCGCCCCGGGAACCACCGCTGCCAGTTGTTCTTGTACGTCGTCAGCACGGCCCGGATCTCGTCCTCGGTGATCACCGAGCGGCCGAGCTGCGCGGTCGTGTACTCGAAGTCCTCGTCGAGTTCCTCGTAGCGCTGGGCGCGGGTCTGGCGGTCGCGGATGCGGACTGTCGTACCGGCCTCTATCTTCGCGCCGCCGTCCTCGCGGAGGGTGGTGTTGACGCGCACGACGTCGAAGTCGACGTTGACGCCGTCGGCCACGGCCTGCTCGTACGTGTACCTCGACACCATGTTGTTGTCGAAGAAGCCCTTGGTCTGGCGGGTCGGCGTGGCCGTGAGGCCGACCAGGTGGGCGTCGAAGTACTCCAGGACGCCGCGCCACAGGCCGTAGATCGAGCGGTGGCACTCGTCGATGACGATCACGTCGAAGGACTCGATCGGGACGTCGGGGTTGTACTCGACCGTGATCGGCTCGTCCGCCGCGTAGGTCTCGTCCAGGTTCGAGGCCTGCGCGTCCGCCTGCGCGTCCTCGCGGTCCCCGGCCTCCGCCTCGTTCGACCCCGTCGAACCGTCCGGCAGTTCTTCGCCCTTGAGCAGCGCGTACATCCGCTGGATCGTCGAGATGACGACGGCCGACGTGTCCTGGAGACCGCTGCGGCCCAGCATGTCGACGTTGTAGAGGTCGGTCAGCTTCCGGTTCTCGTCGGGTGTGCGGTACTTGTCGAACTCGGCGTGTGCCTGTCTGCCGAGGTTGTTGCGGTCGACGAGGAACAGGACCCGGCGGGCGCCCGCGTGGCGGAGCAGGCGGTAGGTCTCCGTGACGGCCGTGAAGGTCTTGCCGGCGCCTGTGGCCATCTGGATGAGGGCACGGGGTCGGTCGGCGGCCAGGGAGACCTCCAGGCCCGCGATGGCCTCCACCTGGGCCATGCGCAGGCCGTGGGTCTCCAGGAGCGGCATGCTCGCGCGGAGGGCCGCGCGGAAGGTCGGGGCCTCCGGTTCCTCGTCCGTCCGCTTCATCCAGGTCGCGAGCGTCTCGGGACGGTGGAAGGCGAAGACCTCACGGGAGCGGGCCTCGGGGTCGACGCGGTTGAGGAAGTACGTTTCCGCGCCCGTGCTGACGTACCGGAACGCGAAAGGTTCGTCCCGGCGCCATACGGCCATCGCGTGTTCCTTGAGCACACCGGCCGCGTACCGCTCGTTCTGACCGAGCGCACCGGCGAGCGCGGTTCCCTCCCGCTTGGCCTCGATGACGCCGACGATCTTTCCGTCGACGTAGAGGACGTAGTCGGCGCGGCCGGTCGCCAGAGTGAACTCCTCGATGGCGACGCCCCGGCCCGCCAGCGGGTTGGCCTCCGCCTTGCTCTGGATCAGCCAGCCCGCCCTGGTCAGCATCGCGTCGATCTTCTTGCGCGCCTGTACCTCGTTGAGCGGCGCGGGGCGCTGTGCGCGCTCGACGATGGCCTCGCGGGCCGCGGAGGCGACCTTGCGCGGCCGGAGGCGCTCACGGTCGTACCGCTGCTGGTGTGCGGCACGCAGGTCCGCGACCTGGGCCAGCAACTCCTCGATCTGGGCGGTGTACGCCGACTCGGACTGCCGCACGTTGGCGATGAGCGCCTCCGCCTCGGCACGGGCGCGCCGCTCGGCCTCCAGACGATCGCTGGTCTCGGACAGCCTGACGCGCGACTCCGCCAGCGCCCGCCGGTGCCCCTCCAAAGCCTCCTGAAGCTCCGCGATCTCCTCGGGGTCGGTGGAGGGCACATCGGCCGGGAGCGTCGGCGGGACGAAGGCGGACACCGTCCGCGTGCCGCCCATGGCCCGGTCGAAGAGGTCACCCAGCTGCCAGCACAGCTTCAGCGCTTCGAGCGCCTTGGTGGTGTCGAAGAGATGGTTGTGCGCGGCGTCGTTGCGGCCCCGGCGCAGCTTGTCGAAGGCGTCACGGCTCCAGCCGACGAGGACGCCCGCACGCGTGAGCGCGTTGAGGCGGTCGAACTGGGTCGTGCCCTCGACACGCGTGCCCGTACGGGTGACGAACTCCTCGGCCAGCACCTCGCCGAACTGGCCGGCGCTCACGTACGCGGCGTTCGGGTTGGTCAGGACCGTGAGTTCGGCCTGTGAGCCGTAGATGGCGAGGAGGGGCTGGTAGCCGTAGAGACGCCCGAAGTTGGGCGAGGCCTTCGCCAGCTCCCGCAGCCGATCGTCAGCGTTGTGTCCGTTCACGCGCCCCGCTCCAGCCCAGCACTTGTCCCAGATCCGTCAAGCTTACGGATCCAGATGCGGGGAAGGCGCGGACTACGGCGGCGAAGGGCGAGCTCCGGTCAACCGCCCACCGGAGCCCCCGTGCCGACGCGCGTCAGAAGGCGAGCGTCAGAACTTGATGCTGCCGATCATGCTCGCCACGCTCGTCGTCAGATCGTTGATCGTCCCCGCCATCGTCGAGGAGGCGAGGTAGAAGCCGAGCAGCATGCAGACGACCGCGTGACCGCCCTTCAGCCCTGACTTCTTGATCAACAAGAAGACGATGATCGCCAGCAGCACCACCGCCGAAATCGAGAGTGCCACGGCGGCTCACCTCCAAGAACCCGGGAACGTGGGGGCAAAACAGAGCGGGGTAACTTGTAAATCCATACAACTGCCAGCAGGTTCATACCCACAGTGCGCTAGTGATCATAACTACGAGTACGTGCGCATCTCGCGGCGCACAGCCGCACAAGGGGGCGCATGGCCAATATGGTCGGGGGATGACGACCGAGTCCGACTCCTTCCCCCGCCGCCACGCCCGCACCCAGCGTTTCACGCTCGGCGCGCCGCGTTCGTTCACGGTGGCCCCCGACGGCTCCCGGGTCGCGTTCCTGCGCTCCGGTTCCGGCACGGACCGCGCGGGTGCCCTGTGGGTGCTCGATCCCGCGGATGGTGCGGAGCACCTGGCCGCCGATCCGCGTGCCCTGCTCGGGGGTGCCGTGGAGAACCTCTCGCCCGAGGAGCGGGCACGCCGTGAGCGCAGTCGCGAGGGCGGGGCCGGGATCGTCGGCTACGCCACCGACGAGGCCGTGGAGCTGGCCTCTTTCTCGTTGTCGGGGCGGCTTTTCACGGCCGAGCTGCGGGCCGGTACGGCGCGGGAGATCCGGGTGCCGGGGCCGGTGGTCGATCCCCGTCCGTCCCCTGACGGGCGGCTCGTCGCGTATGTCGCCGGGGGCGCGCTGCGGGTCGTGGGCGCCGAGGGAGAGGGCGACCGGGTGGTAGCGGAGCCGGAATCCGACACGGTTTCCTATGGATTGGCCGAGTTCATCGCGGCCGAGGAGATGGCTCGTTCGCGGGGGTTCTGGTGGGCTCCGGAGTCGGACCGGCTACTGGTGGCGCGGGTGGACGACACGCCCGTGGAGCGGTGGTGGATCTCAGATCCCGCACAGCCGAAACGTGACCCACAACACGTGCCGTATCCAGCTGCTGGGACGGCCAACGCGGAGGTCAGGCTGTTCGTTCTCGGGCTGGACGGGGTACGCACGGAGGTCCTCTGGGACCGTGCGCGGTATCCGTATCTGGCACGAGTGCACTGGTCAGGGTCGGGTGCGCCGCTGCTTCTCGTCCAGGCGCGGGATCAGCGCAGCCAGCTGTACCTGGCGGTGGACGCCGAGTCCGGGGCGACCCGGATGGTGCACGCCGACGAAGATCCGATTTGGCTGGATCTTTTCCCCGGGGTGCCGTGCTGGAGCCCTTCGGGACAGTTGGTCCGGATCGCCGACGAGGGCGGTGCGCGGGTCCTCGCGGTCGGCGAACGTCCACTGACCGGAGCACAGTTGCACGTGCGGGCGGTGCTGGACGTCACCGCCGACGACGTGCTGGTCTCGGCGTCGGCGGGTGCGGAGGCCGAGCTGCCGGAGACCGGCGAGGTGCATGTCTACCGCGTCAACGAGCTCGGGGTCGAGCGCCTCTCCCAGGAGCCCGGCGTGCACTCGGCGGTGCGCGCCGGGGGCGTGACCGTGCTGGTGTCGGCGGCGCTCGACCGGCCCGGGAGCCTGGTGCGGATTCTGGGGGACGGGAAGCAGACGGCGACTGTCCGGTCGTATGCGGAAGATCCCGGTCTGTCCCCGCGCGTGCAGCTCACCGAGGGGGGCGCACGACGGATCCCGTGCGCCGTGCTTATGCCTACGGACTACCCCAGTGACACCTCGCAACCCCTCCTTCCGGTTCTGCTGGACCCCTACGGCGGCCCCCACGGCCCCCGGGTCCTCGCCGCGCACAACGCGCATCTGACCTCGCAGTGGTTCGCCGACCAGGGCTTCGCGGTGGTCGTCGCCGACGGGCGGGGCACCCCGGGCCGCTCCCCCGGCTGGGAGAAGGCGATCCACCACGACTTCACCGTCAGCCTCGACGACCAGATCGAGGCGCTGCAGGACTTGGCCAAGTCCCACCCCCTGGACCTGACCCGGGTCGCGATCCGCGGCTGGTCCTACGGCGGCTGGCTGGCCGGGCTCGCGGTGCTGCGCCGCCCGGACGTCTTCCACGCGGGCATCGCGGGCGCCCCGGTGACCGACTGGCGGCTCTACGACACCCACTACACCGAGCGCTATCTCGGTGACCCGGCGGCCAACCCGGAGGCGTACGCGAAGAGTTCGCTCGTCACCGACGAGGGGCTCTCCGCGCCCGCCGAGCCGCACCGGCCGCTGATGATCGTGCACGGCCTCGCCGACGACAACGTGGTCGTCGCGCACGCCCTGCGGCTGTCCTCGGCGCTGCTCGCGGCGGGCCGGCCGCACGAGGTGCTGCCGCTGTCGGGCGTCACGCACATGACCCCGCAGGAACAGGTCGCGGAGAACCTGCTGCTGCTTCAGGTGGACTTCCTGAAGCGTTCGCTGGGGCTCGCGTAGGCAAAGCAACGGGCCGGGATGACATGGCGCATCCCGGCCCGTTTACGGCACCCGCACGGCCGTACGCTGTTCAGACTGACGCGTCCGTATATCGGAATCGGGTCAGCCGAGTTGCCTGCGTGTTAACGCAATTGCTGTACATATGTGCGGTTATGGGACCCGATTTCCATGATCGGCCCCTGCGAAATGGCAGGCCGAGGCGTGCGCGGCGGGGCCACCGGCGTCCCGGAGGGTCTCCGGGACGGCCAGCTCCGGCACCTCCTGCGCGCACCGCTCCCGCGCCTTCCAGCAGCGCGTACGGAAGCGGCAGCCCGAGGGCACGTCCGTCGGGGACGGGACGTCACCGGTGAGGATGATCCGCTCCCGCCGTTCGCGTGCCTCGGGGTCCGGCACGGGGACCGCGGAGAGCAGCGCCTGGGTGTAGGGGTGCGTCGCATGGTCGTAGATCTGCTCGTCGGAGCCGGTCTCCACGATCCGGCCGAGATACATCACCCCGACCCGGTCCGAGATGTGCCGGACCACCGACAGGTCGTGCGCGATGAAGAGGTACGACAGCTCGAACTCGCTCTGCAGCCGGTCCAGGAGGTTGACGACCTGCGCCTGTACCGAGACGTCCAGCGCGGACACCGGCTCGTCGGCGACGATCACCTCGGGGCGCAGGGCGAGGCCGCGTGCGATGCCGATGCGCTGGCGCTGGCCGCCGGAGAACTGGTGGGGGTAGCGGTTGATGTGCTCCGGGTTGAGGCCGACCACGTCCAGCAGTTCGCGGACCCTGCGGCGCCGGTCGCCCCTGGGGGCGGCCTCGGGATGGATCTCGTACGGCTCCCCGACGATGTCGCCGACCGTCATGCGCGGGTTGAGGGAGGTGTAGGGGTCCTGGAACACCATCTGGATGTTGCGGCGAACGGCCTTCAGCGCCCGGCCGGACAGCCTGGTGATGTCCTCGCCCTTGTAGCGGATCCGTCCGCGCGTCGGCCGCTCCAGGCTGACCAGCAGCTTGGCGACCGTGGACTTGCCGCAGCCGGACTCGCCCACGATGCCGAGGGTTTCGCCCTTCCCGAGCGCGAAGTCGACGCCGTCGACGGCCTTCACCGAGCCGACCCGTTTCCCGAACAGGACGCCCCGGGTGAGCGGGTAGTGCTTGTACAGCCCGCTCACTTGGAGAATCGGCTCAGCCATGCAGGCACTCCCTCCAGAAGTGGCAGGCGCTCCTGCGGTCCTCGTCCACCGGGTGCGGCGGCGGTACGTCGGTGCGGCAGACGTCCCGGGCCACCGGGCAGCGGGGGTGGAAGGCGCAGCCGGGCGGGATGTCCATGAGGTTGGGCGGCAGGCCCCGGATGGCGTTCAGCTCGCGGCCCTTGCGGTCGAGGCGGGGGACGGAGTCGAGGAGGGCGCGGGTGTACGGGTGCGCGGGGGCCTTGTAGAGGTCGTGCACCGGGGCCGACTCGACGATCCGGCCCGCGTACATGACGGCGATGCGGTCGGCGACGTCGGCGACCACGCCCAGGTCGTGGGTGATGAGGACGAGGCCCATGCGGTACTCGCGCCGGAGTTCGGCGAGCAGGTCCATGACCTGGGCCTGGACGGTGACGTCGAGGGCCGTGGTCGGCTCGTCGGCGATGATCAGGGCCGGTTCGAGGGCGAGCGCCATCGCGATCATGATGCGCTGGCGCATACCGCCGGAGAACTGGTGCGGATAGTCCCCGACCCGTTCCCTCGCGCCCGGGATGCGGACGCGGTCCATCAGTTCCACGGCCCTGGCCCGCGCGTCCTTGCGGGACATGCCCCGGTGGACGACGAACATCTCGCCGAGCTGGTCGCCGACGGAGACCACCGGGTTGAGGGAGGACAGGGCGTCCTGGAAGATCATCGCCATCTCGGCGCCCCGGATCCCGCGGCGCTCGTCCTCCTTCATCCTCAGCAGGTCCCTGCCCCGGAAGAGGACCTCGCCGCCGGTGATCCTGCCGGGCGGCACGTCGAGGATCCCCATCACGGCCTGCGCGGTCACCGACTTCCCGGACCCGGACTCCCCGAGCACCGCGAGCGTCTCCCCCGCGTCCACCGCGTAACTGACCCCGTTGACGGCCCGGGCGACCCCGTCCCGCGTCCTGAACTCCACCCGCAGGTCCCGCACTTCAAGCAGCATCGCCGCGTCACCTCAGCTTCGGGTCGAGGGCGTCGCGGACCGCGTCGCCGAGCATGATGAAGGCCAGGACCGTCAGGGCGAGGGCGCCGGAGGGCCACAGGAGGGCGTGGGGGGCGTTGCGGACGTACGGGGAGGCGGCGGAGATGTCGATGCCCCAGGAGACGGTGGGGGGCTTCAGGCCGACGCCGAGGTAGGAGAGCGTGGCCTCCAGGGCGATGTACGTGCCGAGGGCGATGGTCGCGACGACGATCACGGGGGCCACCGCGTTCGGGGCGATGTGGCGCAGGAGGATCCGGGAGTGGGAGGCGCCGAGGGCGCGGGCGACCTGGACGTAGTCGTGCTGTTTCGCCGTGATCACCGAGCCTCGGGCGATCCGGGAGATCTGGGGCCAGCCGAGCAGCACCATGAAGCCGATGACCGGCCAGACGGTGTCGCTGGTGACCACGGAGAGCAGCACCAGCCCGCCGAGGACCACCGGGATCGCGAAGAACACGTCGGTGACGCGGGACAGGATCGCGTCGCCCGCGCCGCCGAAGAAGCCCGCGAGGCCGCCCAGCAGGCTTCCCAGGACCGCCACCCCGAGCGTCGCGAGGACGCCGACCGTGACGGACGTACGGGCGCCGTAGACCGTGCGCGTGTAGACGTCGCAGCCCTGGCCGTCGTAGCCGAAGGGGTGGCCGGGTCCGGAGCCCTGCTGGGCATGGGCGAGGTCGCACTTGAGGGGGCTCTCCCAGGTGATGGCCGAGGGCCACAGGGAGATGAGGACCAGGAAGAGGATGATCAGGGAGGAGGCGAGGAAGACCGGGTTGCGGCGCAGGTCGCGCCAGGCGTCGGACCACAGGGAGCGGGGTCTGCCCGTCGTCCCGGTGACCGGGGCCGGCGCTCCCGTGGCGGCCTTCTCCAGCGGCAGCGGCTCCCCCACCGTCAGCCCCGGCGCCGCGATCTCGCCCTCGGGCTCCAGTTCAGGCATAGCGGATCCTCGGGTCGAGTACGGCGTACAGGAGGTCGACGAGCAGGTTCGTGACCAGGAAGACCAGCACGAGGACGGTGACGAAGCCGACCACGGTCTGGGTGTTCTGGCGGAGGATCCCCTGGTAGAGCTGGTAGCCGACGCCGTGGATGTTGAAGATGCGCTCGGTGACGATGGCGCCGCCCATCAGGAAGCCGATGTCCGCGCCGATGAAGGTGACCACGGGGATGAGGGAGTTGCGCAGCAGGTGCCGGGTGACGACCCGGCGGTGCGGCAGCCCCTTGGCGACGGCGGTACGGACGTAGTCGGCGCGCCGGTTCTCGGCGATCGAGGTCCGGGTCAGCCGGGTGACGTACGCCAGGGAGACCGAGGCCAGCACCAGGCCGGGCACGAGGAGTTCACCGAAGCCGGCGTCCATGGAGACGGAGGGCTTGATCAAGCCCCACTCGACGCCGAGCAACAGCTGGAGCAGCAGACCGGTGACGAAGGTGGGTACGGAGATCACCACGAGGGTGGCCACCAGGACCCCGGTGTCGACGGGGCGGCCCCGGCGCATCCCGGTGATCACGCCGAGCGTGATGCCGATGACGATCTCGAAGAGGATCGCGACGACGGTCAGCCGCGCGGTGACGGGGAACGCCGTCGCCATCAGCTCGGTCACCGGCTGGCCGTTGAACGCCGTACCGAAGTCCCCGGTGAAGACGTTCCCCATGTAGGTCAGGTACTGCTGCCAGACGGGCCGGTCGAGGCCGAACTCCCGCTTCAGCTGGGCGGTCGTCGCCGCGTCGCACTGCCGTTCGCCGCACAGGCCCGCGACGGGGTCGCCCATCACGTTCACCATCACGAAGATCAGCAGCGTCGCCCCGACGAACACCGGGACCATCTGCAGCAGCCGCCTTACGACGTACCGCCCCATGGCGGGTCAGCCGACCTTGATGTCGGTGTAGACGGGGACGGAGAACGGGTTGAGGCGGACGTCGGAGAGGCGTTCGCCGTAGCCGCCCGTGCCGTTCTGGTACCAGAGCGGGATGGCGGCCATGTCGTCCCGGACGACCTCCTCGGCCTGCTGGAACAGCCGCACGGCCTTGGCGGTGTCGGTCTCGGCGTTCGCCTGGTCGACGAGCCGGTCGAACTTCTCGTTGGACCACTTGCCGTCGTTGGAGGGGGCGTTGGTGTAGTAGAGCGGCTGGAGGAAGTTCTGGATCAGCGGGTAGTCCATCTGCCAGCCGGCCCGGAAGGGGCCGCTCAGCTTCTGCCGGGTGGTCCTGTTCCGGTAGTCGGCGAAGGTGCCGATCGGGCTGCCGACACAGGCCTTGTCGTCGCCCAGGACGTTGTTGACGGAGTTGCAGACGGCGTCGACCCACTGCTTGTGCGATCCCGCGTCCGCGTTGTACGTGATCTTCACCTGTCCGCCGGGCAGTCCCCCGCCCTCCTGGATCAGCTCCTTCGCCCGGACGGGGTCGTACGTGCACCACTCACCGCACAGCCCCTTGCTGTCGCCGCCCTTGGTCCCGAGGACCGGTGACGTCCAGTCCGTCGCGGGGACCCGTGTCTTCTGGTAGATCGTCTCGGTGATCCGGTCGCGGTCGATGGCCATGGACAGCCCCTTGCGGACCTTGTCCATGCCTGCCTTGCCCCACTCCTTGTCGTAGTAGGGGAAGGCGATCGTCTGGATGATGCCGGCGGGCTGGTTGAGATAGCGGCCGCCGAGGTCGCCCGGGGCGTTCCTGAGCTGGGCGGCGGGCACGTCGTCGGTGAGGTCGAGGTTGCCGGCCAGCAGGTCGGTGTAGGCGGTGTTGGGGTCGGTGTAGACCTTCAGGGTCACCCCGCCGTTCCGCGCCTTGTCGTCCCCGGGGTACGCGTCCCAGCGGACGAGGTTCATCTGCGCGCCCCGGGTGTACGAGCGGATCGTGTAGGGCCCGTTGCCGACCGGCTTCTTCAGCCAGGCCTCGTGGTCGTCGAAGAACGCCCGGGGCAGCGGGGAGAAGACGGCGTAGCCGAGGGTGTCCGGGAAGGACGAGAACTTCTGGCTGAGCCGCACGGTGAACGTGCGGTCGTCGACGACCTTCAGCCCGGAGAGGGTGTCGGCGGTCTGGGTGCCCGTCTCCGGGTGGATCCGGTCGTAGCCGTCGATGTACTTGAAGAACTCGGCGGCTTTCTGGCCGTTCTTCAGGCTCGCCCCGTAGTTCCAGGCGTCGACGAACGAACGCGCCGTCACCTTCTCGCCGTCGCTGAACGTCCAGCCGTCCTTGAGGGTGATCGTGAAGTTCTGCGAGTCCGGCGTCTCGATGCTCTGCGCGAGCATGTTCTGCGCCTGGGCGGTCTCGGGGTCGTACCGCTTCAGCCCGCGGAAGATCATGTCGAGGACCTTGCCGCCCTGCACCTCGTTGGTGTTGGCGGGCTCCAGCGGGTTCTGCGGGTCGCCCCAGGACGAGGTGAGCACCGCGCTGCCGTCGCCGCCGCCGCTGCCTCCGCCCCCGCAGGCCGTCGCCACGAGCGCTGCCGCCACCGCGCATGCGGCCCACCTGGCGTGCGTGGCTCCACGCATGGATGCCTCCTCTTGACTGCGCCTCGACTGCGCCGGACCCGGAAACGCCTTGATCCTTTACCAGTCAATATCGGCACATGGTGGCTTCCCTGCACTTTCACCCCACCCGTACGGGTTCAAAGGGGCGTCAGACGGATGACCCTGAACGAGAAGCAGCGGCGGCTCAGGGGTGGCCGGCGACCAGCTCGGCCTCGAATCCGTCCGTGTTCTCCAGGTAGGCGGCGTAGTGGTCGGGGCCGCCGGCGTGCGGGTAGCGCTCCGCGAACAGCGGAGTCCACCCGTGGGCCGGTCCCTCCTCCGCCAGCGCGTCCACCTGGGACCGGGTTCCGGCGTGGAACGCCAGGTGGTTGAGGCCCGGCCGCAGCCGGTCGTGCCCGGCGCCCTCCCGCAGCGCCGGGGACTCCTCCACGACGACGTAGAGCGTGCCCTGCCGCCAGCTGCGGCCGCGGTTCCACTCCTGGTACGGCTCCCAGCCGAGCCGGCCGAGCAGCCAGCCCCATTCGGTCACGGCCCTGCGCAGGTCGGGGACCCACAGCTCGATGTGGTGAAGCACCGGCGTCCTCTCTCCGGAAAGCACAACGGCCCGGCACCTCTCCGCGAGGTGCCGGGCCTGTGGGTGTCACTCACGCCGCGTGCACGACGTCCTTCTCCTCGGCGAAGTGGCAGGCCGACTCGTGGGCCGCCGGGGTGTCCTCGCCCCGGAAGCGCTCCGGTACGGCGAGCACCGGCACCTCGGTCGAGCACTTGTCCTGCGCCTTCCAGCACCGGGTGCGGAAGCGGCAGCCGGACGGCGGGTTCGCGGGCGAGGGCACGTCACCGGTGAGGATGATCCGCTCGCGCCCCTCACGGGCCTCCGGGTCCGGGACCGGGACCGCCGACAGCAGCGCCTGGGTGTAGGGGTGCGTCGGGTGGTCGTAGATCTGCTCGTCGGAGCCGATCTCGGCGATCTTGCCGAGGTACATGACCCCGACCCGGTCCGAGATGTGCCGGACGATCGACAGGTCGTGCGCGATGAAGATGTACGACAGGTTGAACTCGTCCTGCAGACGCTCCATCAGGTTGATGACCTGGGCCTGGACGGACACGTCCAGCGCGGAGACCGGCTCGTCGCAGATGATGATCTCGGGGTTGAGGGCCAGGCCGCGGGCGATACCGATGCGCTGGCGCTGACCGCCCGAGAACTGGTGCGGGTAGCGGTTGATGTACTCCGGGTTGAGACCCACGACGTCCAGCAGCTCCTGGACCTTCCGGCGGCGGTCGCCCTTGGGGGCCACCTCCGGGTGGATGTCGAAGGGCTCGCCGATGATGTCGCCGACCGTCATCCGGGGGTTCAGGGACGTGTACGGGTCCTGGAACACCATCTGGATGTTGCGGCGGACCGCCTTCAGCGCACGCCCGGACAGCTTGGTGATGTCCTGGCCCTTGTAGAAGATCTCGCCGGCGGTGGCCCGCTCCAGGTTCATCAGCAGCTTGGCGACCGTGGACTTGCCGCAGCCGGACTCGCCCACGATGCCCAGGGTCTCGCCCTGGTACAGGTCGAAGGAGACCCCGTCGACGGCCTTGACCGCGCCGATCTGCTTCTTGAACAGGATGCCCTGGGTGAGCGGGAAGTGCTTCACCAGGTCGCGCACCTGGAGGATCGGCTCACCGCGGTCCACGGGCGCCTCGATCGCGGCGACCGCCTCCGACTCGGAGTGGACGTCGGCGGTCTCCACCTCGGAGACGTTCGGCGTGGCCTCCTGCTCGTCGTTCTTGCTGAGCTCAGCCATGGATCGTCTCCTTCCAGAAGTGGCACGCCGAACCCCGGCCGACCAGTTCGCCGCCGTCCTGCTCGGTCACCGGCACCAGGGCCGGGATCTCCGTGCGGCAGATGTCCTGCGCCTTGGGGCAGCGCGGGTTGAAGGCGCAACCGGTGGGAATGCGCAGCAGGTTGGGCGGCAGACCCTTGATCGCGTACAGCTCCTGGCCCTTCTGGTCCAGGCGCGGGATCGAGTCCAGCAGACCCCGCGTGTAGGGGTGCGCGGGGCGCTTGTAAAGCTCGTGCACCGGGGCGCGCTCCACGATCCGGCCCGCGTACATCACCGCGATCTTGTCCGCGACGTCGGCGACCACGCCGAGGTCGTGGGTGATCAGGATCAGGCCCATGTTGTACTCGCGCTGCAGCTCCGCGAGCAGGTCCATGACCTGGGCCTGGACCGTCACGTCGAGGGCCGTGGTGGGCTCGTCGGCGATGATCAGGTCCGGCTCCAGGGCCAGCGCCATGGCGATCATGATGCGCTGGCGCATACCGCCGGAGAACTGGTGCGGGTAGTCGTCCACCCGGGCCGTGGCGGCCGGGATCTTCACCTTGTCCATCAGCTCGATCGACTTGGCCCTGGCCTCCTTCTTGGAGAGGCCCTGGTGCACCCGGAACATCTCGCCGAGCTGGTAGCCGACGGAGAGCACCGGGTTGAGCGAGCTGAGCGCGTCCTGGAAGATCATGGCGATCCGCCGGCCGCGGATGCGCCGGCGCTCCTCGGCGGACATCTTCAGCATGTCCTGGCCGCGGAAGAGGATCTCGCCCTTGGGGATCCGGGCCGGCGGCATGTCGAGGATGCCCATGACCGCCTGCGCGGTCACGGACTTGCCGGAGCCGGACTCACCGAGGACGGCGAGGGTCTCGCCGGCCTTCACGCTGTAGTTGACGCCGTTGACGGCCTGTACGACACCCTCACGGGTGACGAACTCGACGTGCAGGTCGCGCACTTCGAGCAGGGGGACGTCCTCGCCCTCGCGGGGCGCCGGTACCGGTGCGGTTTCTTCGATGATGGTCACGTACGCCTCCCTCAGCGCGTCTTCGGGTCAAGGGCGTTGCGGACCGCTTCACCGAGCATGATGAACGCCAGCACCGTGATGGTGAGCATGATCGACGGGTAGAGCATGATCCACTGGGCGACCCGGATCGAGTTGCCGCCGTCGGAGATGTCGTTGCCCCAGGAGACGCCGTTCAGGCCGAGCCCCAGGAAGGACAGCGTGGCCTCGGAGCCGATGTAGACGCCGAGCGAGATGGTCGCGACGACGATCACCGGGGCCAGGGTGTTCGGCAGGATGTGCCGGAACAGGATGCGCGGGGTGCTCGCGCCGAGCGCCTTGGCCGCCTGGACGTAGTCGGACTGCTTGGTGGTGATCACCGCGCCGCGCATCACACGCGCCAGCTGGGTCCAGCCGAAGAAGCCCAGGGCACCGATGACGACCCAGGTGGTGCGCTCCGGGAAGGAGTTGAGCACGACCATCGTGCCCAGCAGGAACGGGATGCCGAAGAACACGTCCACGAGCCGGGACAGGATCGAGTCGACGAGCCCGCCGAAGTAGCCGGCGATCATGCCGACCAGACCGCCGACGACGGTCACGACGATCGTGGTGCCGAAGCCGACGGCTATGGAGGCCCGGGCGCCGTAGATGAGCCGGGCGTAGACGCTGCGACCCTGCGCGTCGTAGCCCAGCCACTCGGGCGAGAAGACCTTTCCGAGCTGCGGCTTCTGGATGTAGTGCTTGGCCAGGTCGCCGTAGGTCGGGTTGGCGCTGGTGAACCAGCCCGGGAAGAAGGTGATCGTCATCAGCAGCAGGATCATTACCGCCGAGGTGATGAAGATCTTGTTGCGGCGCAGGTCGGCCCAGGCGTCGCCCCACAGGCTGCGGACCTTCTCGGCCTTGACCGGCTGCACGGCGGCGTCGGCGGTGGCCACGGCGTCCGTGGCGGTGGTGGCGGCGGTGTCGGATTTGGTCATGTCAGGCATAGCGAATCCTCGGGTCAAGGACCGCGTAGAGCAGGTCGACAAGGAGGCTGGCGACGAGGTAGACGAGGACGAGGATGGTCACCAGGCCCACGAGGGTGGTGCCTTCCCGTCGGACGATCGACTGGTAGATCGTGCCGCCGACGCCGTGGATGTTGAAGATGCCCTCGGTGACGACGGCACCGCCGAGCAGGGCGCCGATGTCGGTGCCCAGGTAGGTGACCACGGGGATCAGCGAGTTGCGCATGAGGTGGACACCGACCACCCGGCGGCGGGGCAGGCCCTTGGCGACGGCCGTACGCACGTAGTCGGCGCGCATGTTCTCCGCGATCGACGTACGGGTGAGCCGGGACACATAGGCGAGTGACGCCGTGGCCAGCACGATCGCGGGCATCAGCAACTGACCGTAGTTCGTCGGGTCGTTGACGTTCGGTTCCAGCCAGTGGAGTTCGTCGGCGAAGATCCACTTGAGGATGAAGCCGAGGACGAACACCGGAACCGAGATCAGCAGCAGCGTGATCAGCAGCACCGAGGTGTCGGCGGCGCGTCCGGCACGCAGGCCGGCGAACACACCGAGGCCGATGCCGCAGACGAGTTCGATGGCGAAGGCGAAGCTGCCGAGGCGCAGGGTGACCGGGAAGGCCTCGCCGAGGACGTCGGTCACGGGGCGGCCGCTGGCGATCTGCGTGCCGAAGTCGGCGTGCAGCAGGATGCCCTTCATGTAATTGAAGTACTGCACAAAGATGTTCTGATCCAGGCCGTACTCGTGCCTCAGCGCGGCGATCACCTGTGGGCTGCCGCCCTTGTCGCCGAACAGCCCTCGGACGGGGTCACCGGGCAGGGCGTAGACCATGAGGAAGATAAGCAGGGTGGTCCCGAAGAACACCGGGATCATCTGGAGCAGTCGTCGTGCGACATAGCGCCCCATCGTGCCTCCATGAAATGTCACAGCGGCAGCAGGCGGGCCCTTTCCCCGCGCACCGCCTGGCGATGCGTGCGGAAAGGGCCCCCCGGCCGCTGCCGTTGCCCGGGGCGCGGCGTGCGCGCCCCGGGCTACGGGCTGTCTACGGTTACTTCTTGACCTGGACGCCAGTCAGGATCGGGTCACCGTCCTGGCCGAACTTCACGCCCGAGACCTTCTCCGAGTAGCCCGCGTTGACCTTGTAGTACCAGAGCGGAATGCTCGGCATGACGTTGACGAACTCCTTCTCGACCTCCTGGTACTTCTTCACCGACTCGTCCAGCGAGGTGGCGCTGTCGGCGGCGGCGATCCCCTCGTCGATCGTCTTGTTGGAGAAGCCGCTGGTGTTGCCGGAGGACTTGCTGCCGTACAGGTCACGGATGAAGTTGGCGTTCACCGGGTAGTCCAGCACCCAGCCGCCGCGGTACATCGACTTGACCTCGTGCGCGTCACGCGCGTCGAGGTCGGCCTGGAAGTCGGCCTTCGGGTCGGTGGCGCACTTCACACCGGTGGCGTTGGTGATGGAGTTGCAGACCGCCTCCACCCACTCCTTGTGACCGCCGTCGGTGTTGTACTGGATGGTGATGGAGTTGCCCGGAACGCCGCCACCCTCCTTGATGAGCTCCTTGGCCTTGGTCGGGTCGTACTTCGTGACGTCACCCGCGACGTTCTCCTGGTAGCCGAGAACGCCCTTGGCGACCCAGCCGGTGGCGGGCTCACGCGTGCCCTGGAGCACGGTCTTGGTGATGGTGTCGCGGTCGATCGCCATCGACAGGCCCTGCAGGACCTTCGGGTCGATGTCCTTCCACTGCTTGTTGTAGAAGGCCGGGACGATCGACTGGATGGCGGAGTACGCCTGGTCGATGGCGCGGTCGCCGAGGTCCGTCTTGTAGACCGGCAGGTCCTTCGGGGCGATCTGGGTGATGACGTCGAGGTTGCCGGACTTCAGGTCCTCGTACGCGGTCTCCGGGGTGGAGTAGTTCTTGAAGACCACGCCGCCGTTCTTCGCGGCGTTCGAGCCCGTGTAGGCGGCGTACTTCTTGACCGTGATGGCCTTCTTGTGGTCCCAGCTGACGAACTGGTACGGGCCGTTGCCGACCGGCTTCTCGCCGGCGGCCTTCGGGTCCTTGAAGAAGGACTCGGGCAGCGGCGAGAAGGCCTGGTAGCCGAGCTTGAACTCGTAGTACGGGATCGCCGAGGTCAGCTCGATGGTGAAGGTGGTGTCGTCGACGACCTTCAGACCGGACAGCTCGGTGGCCGTGGCCTTGCCCTTCTCCGGCGCGACCTTGTCGTAGCCCGCGATGTCGGAGAACCAGAAGCTGTTGGTCTGCTTGTTGTCCGGGTTCGCGGCCCAGTTCCAGGCCTTGACGTAGGACTCCGCGGTGACCGGGGTGCCGTCGTGGAACTTCCAGCCGGCCTTCAGCTTGACCGTGTAGGTCTTGCTGTCCGTGGTGTCGAT
This sequence comes from Streptomyces sp. T028, assembly GCF_048159505.1. NCBI lineage: Bacteria > Bacillati > Actinomycetota > Actinomycetes > Kitasatosporales > Streptomycetaceae > Streptomyces > Streptomyces sp. T028. Next base: position 211,398 of record NZ_JBLRVZ010000005.1, on the reverse strand, counting down.
CGACTCGGCGTTCATGAGGACGATCTTGCCGCTGTCGTCGTAGTCGACGAGACCCGTGAACAGCGAGTTGATCACGATGCTGCCGTAGGACTCCATCGTGTTGGCGGGCTGCAGCGGGTTCTGCGGCTCACCAGACTCGACCGTGAACGTGCCGTTCGGGTCGACGGCGGCCTTGCTGTCGTCCTTGCTGTCGCTGTCGCCACCACCACAGGCGGTCGCCCCCAGTGCCACAACCGCGGCTATCGCGACCCACTTGGCACTCCTCGCACCGCGCATGGGTTCCTCCTCAAGAATCCATTGGTTCACTGCACAGGGCAGCACACGACTCAACACCGTTGCCGGTGCCTGAAAATGATCGGTGCCCCCAGCGCTCGCGAGCCTGCGCCGCCTGTCGGCGCCTGACCCGTCCTCCGAGCTCTACGCGCCTAACTATCTGCCATCAGCGAAGACCGAACCACACCGGCAAGGTCTCGGTTCGATCACACCTGGCGGCAACATCTTCCAAAATCCGGACAAAGGGATAGAGGGAAGATCCCTGCGAAACGGACTTGTTACACATCTATCGACGACGACTGTCCGCATTCCGGACGCGGGGGAGCGGAAAATGAGTTGCGGCTACCGTGGCCGCTGTGCGGGGGTGACTCGGCATGTCCACCGCCGTCAACGGTTCATGCCCGAGAGGCCGTTGGCCGACACCGCACCCGCAGTGCGCGCACTGCACACACATCCGAGGCTAGTACCGATCGGCCCCTTGCGGGCGGTTCCGCACGCGATCAAAGGGTTATCCCTATGTCCCCGCGGAGTAAAAACTGTGTTCAACAAGCGAGCCAGGCCCCGCCGCGCGGGACCTGGCTCGCTTGCTACGGGGCTCGTCAGCCGTGCTTGGCGCGGCTCGCGGCGCGGGCGCGCTCGCGGGCGTCCAGGTTCACCTTGCGGATGCGGACGGCCTCCGGGGTGACCTCGACGCACTCGTCGTCGCGGCAGAACTCCAGCGACTGCTCCAGGGAGAGCTTGCGCGGCGGGACGATCGCCTCGAACGAGTCGGCCGAGGACGACCGCATGTTCGTGAGCTTCTTCTCCTTGGTGATGTTGACGTCCATGTCGTCGGAGCGGGAGTTCTCGCCGACGATCATGCCCTCGTACACCTCGGTGCCGGGGTCGGTGAACAGCACACCGCGCTCCTGGAGGTTCGTCATCGCGAAGGCGGTGACGGCGCCGGCGCGGTCGGCTACCAGGGAGCCGTTGTTGCGGGTCTGCAGCGTGCCGAACCAGGGCTCGTGGCCCTCGTGGATGGAGTGGCCGATGCCGGTGCCACGGGTCTGGGTCAGGAACTCGGTGCGGAAGCCGATCAGACCGCGGGACGGGACGACGAACTCCATGCGAACCCAGCCGGAGCCGTGGTTGGACATGTTGTCCATACGGCCCTTGCGGACGCCCATGAGCTGCGTGACGGCGCCCATGTGCTCCTCGGGCACGTCGATCGTCATGCGCTCGACCGGCTCGTAGACTTTGCCGTCGACGTTCTTGGTGACCACCTGCGGCTTGCCGATGGTCAGCTCGAAGCCCTCACGGCGCATCTGCTCGACCAGGATGGCCAGCGCCAGCTCACCGCGGCCCTGGACCTCCCAGGCGTCCGGACGCTCGGTGTCGAGCACGCGGAGAGAGACGTTACCGACCAGCTCGCGCTCGAGGCGGTCCTTGACCTGGCGGGCGGTGACCTTGCGGTCCTTGACCGCGGCCTTGTTGTCGGCACCCTTGCCGGTACCGCCCCGGCCGACCAGCGGCGAGGTGTTCGTACCGATGGTCATCGAGATCGCCGGCTCGTCGACCGTGATCAGCGGCAGCGGGATCGGGTTCTCGGTGTCGGCGAGGGTCTCGCCGATCATGATGTCCGAGATACCGGCGACGGCACAGATGTCGCCCGGGCCGGCCACCTCGGCGGGCTTGCGGGTGAGCGCCTCGGTCATCAGCAGCTCGGTGATGCGCACATTGGACATGCTGCCGTCACGCTTGATCCACGTGACGGTCTGGCCCTTGCGCAGCTCGCCCTGCTCGACGCGGAGCAGCGCGATACGGCCGAGGAAGTTGTCGGCGTCCAGGTTGGTGACGTGCGCCTGGAGCGGGGCCGCCTCGTCGTACTCCGGAGCCGGGACGTGCGAGAGGATCGTGGAGAAGAACGGCTCCAGGCTGTCGCTGTCGGCCGGGACGGTGCCGTCCTCCGGCTTGGTCAGCGAGGCGACACCGTCACGCGCACACGCGTAGACGATCGGGAACTCGATCTGGTCCTCGTCCGCGTCCAGGTCGAGGAAGAGGTCGTAGGTCTCGTTGACGACCTCGTCGATGCGCGAGTCCGCGCGGTCCGTCTTGTTGATGCACAGGATGACGGGCAGGCGCTGCTGGAGCGCCTTGCGGAGCACAAACCGGGTCTGCGGCAGCGGGCCCTCGGAGGCGTCGACGAGCAGCACCACCGCGTCCACCATCGACAGACCGCGCTCGACCTCGCCACCGAAGTCGGCGTGGCCCGGGGTGTCGATGATGTTGATGGTGATGACGTCGCCGCCATCCTTCGGGTGGTACTTCACGGCCGTGTTCTTGGCCAGGATCGTGATGCCCTTCTCACGCTCCAGGTCGTTCGAGTCCATCATTCGGTCGTCGAGCGACTCGGCCGCGTGCGCTGCGAAGGCACCGGCCTGCTTCAGCATGGCGTCGACGAGGGTCGTCTTGCCGTGGTCGACGTGGGCGACGATGGCGACGTTGCGGATGTCGTGGCGCGTGGCCATAAAGCGGCGTTCTCCCGGAGTGTGAGGAAGGCCCGTCGTGTACGTCTGTGTGACGCGGGCCCTGCCGGGCTTGACATGCCACGGCCTCACCCCATGGTACGTGGCCCGGAGCGGGTGGACCTCCACGGGGCTTCCCGACCCGGTCGGGCGCGCTGTGCCCCGGCAGAGAGCGCCCCCTGTCCTCATCCCTCCGACGGGCTCGGCGGCAGCTCGGCGCCCTTCTTCAGGAAGCCCATGTCCTCGTACACCGGCGTCTGGAAGCCGAAGGCTCCCGCGTTGACGACGTTCTTCTTCGCGGCCGTGAGCTGGGGGCGCTGGTAGAGGGGGATCGAGGCGGCCGCCGCCCAGATGCGGGAGTCGGCCTTGCGGATCAGGGAGCGTTCCTCGTCCGCGTCCAGGGTGGTGATGGCCCGGTCGAAGAGCTGGTCGACCTGGTCGGTGCCGACGCGGGTGTAGTTCTGCTCGACGCTGAGCGAGCCGTCGGCGGCCGGGACGGGCTTGGCGTAGATCGGGCGGGCGTCGGTGGCCGGGAACGCGGTCGCGGGCCAGGAGTACAGCGCGAGGTCGTACTGGCCGGAGGCGATGTGGTCCTTGAAGTAGCTCACGTCCGCGACCTTGACGGTCTCCGTGCGGATGCCGACCTTCTCCAGCATCCTCGTGATCCGCGCGGCGACCGTGCGCAGCGGCTCCGAGCCCGGCCCGGACGGCAGCACGAACCGCAGCGACAGCGCCTTGCCGTCCTTGGCCAGCGCCCCGGCGGCGGCATCGGCCGGGGCCCGGGTGCCCTTGGGCGCGTAGGCGCCGGGGGCGCCGCCCTGCTGCTGGTGCTTGTACTGCGCGCCCTCCTGGGCGAGCCGCCGTCCGGCTCTGTCGTCCTTGCCGTGCCGGTCGTCCGAGCCAGGGCCCTTGTCGTCCTCCCCCACGATGTACGCGCCGTCGGAGCCGCCCTTCGACTTCTCGTCCTCGGACGCCTCGTCCTTCGGCTTCTCGCCCTTGGCCCCCGCCGCCTTCTCGCCCTTCTCCTCCTTGACCGGTCCCCCGGCCACCCATCCCGCGTCCGTGAGCAGCGCCTGCGCCTCCGACGTGTCCTGGCCGCCGAGCGCGCCGCTGTTGTCGGCGTAGGCCTCCTGGCCGGAGAGGGCGAGGTGGCTGCCGACGGGTTCCGCGGGCAGGCCGAGCGGCTCGAGCACCAGCTCGGCCAGTTTCCTGCGGTCCAGCGCCCGGGCCACGGCCCGCCGCACGCGTTCGTCCGCCAGCGGCCCGTCCGCGCCGTTGAGGGCCAGCTGGGTGTACGCCGGCTCCAGGGAGCGCCGTACCTCGAAGTCCTTCAGAGCCTTCTGCCGGCGCTCCCACTTGGCGATCGCCCTGCGCAGCTTCTTGCGGGCCTTCGTCTCGTGCTCGGCCGCCTTCTCGTCGGAGCCGTGGGCGAGCGCCCAGGAGTGCAGGGCCTTGGCGGCGGTGCGTCCGCCGCCGGGTCCGGCGAGTGGTCCGGCCGCCGATCCCTTCGCGGCGCCGTCGATGCGCCGGGCGTCGGCTGGGTCGATCTCGGCCAGTTCGATCTTCCCGTCGGCCAGGGCGGCGGCCCGCTCCTCGCGCGGCACGGCCGTCAGCCGGATCTCCGAGAGCTTCGCCGGCTCCCCCCACCAGCGCGGGTTGCGGGTGAGCCGGACCTCGGCCTTCTTGCGGTCGACCTGCTTCACCAGGAACGGACCGGCCGTCACCTTCAGCGTGCGCCGCGCCCCGTCGTTGAACGAGCTGGGCGTGCCCATGACGTCCTTCGGGTACAGCGGCGAGAACAGCGACTGCCAGTCGGAGTAGGGGCGGGCGAAGGTTACCCGGACCTCGAGGTCGTTGTCGCCGCGCTCGATCTTCTCGATGCGGTCGTAGCCGGCGTTGCGCGCGGTCCAGTAGGCGCTGTCCTTGCCGGACAGGGCGCGCCACTGGGCGGCGAAGTCGGCGGCGCCGATCTCCCGGCCGTCGCTCCACACGGCCTGCTGGTTGAGCTTGTACAGCACGACCTGCCTGGGCTCGGTGTCGACGACCTTCGCGGACTCCAGGTAGTCGGGATTGCGCCGCGCCCGCCCGTTCTCGTCGATCCGGTACATCGACGGCAGGACGGCCTGGGCCACCCGGGTGGTCGTGGCGTCGGCGTCCGACTGGAAGGTGTTGAAGGTCTCCGGGACCGCGTCGACCGCCCAGTGCAGGGTGCCCCCGTCGGCGACCAGGGCCCGGGCGGCCGGGGCGATGTCCTGCCGGGCCAGCGGCTTGCCCGCCTCGTCCTCGGCGCCGCAGGCGGTCAGCAGGGGCACCGCGAGCACACCCGCCGTGAGGAAGGCGACCGAGCGCATGACCGCGCGCAGTCCGACGCCGTCGTAGGGCTTCGACATCTCTGGCACCTCCGGGGAGCCACTTCCGGTGCGTTCTGATCACATTTGGCGGTATTTTGGAGTTGATCAGATCTACGGTCTGGTCTACGGCTCACTGAAGAGGAAAGGGTTCGCCTGCCGAGGGCGACACGGCGGCGGGGGCGCACAGCCCCACCCGTGCGGAGCAACGCGGCACCCGCTCCGCATCCGCCAATCGCTGCACACGCCTTCACATCGACCGGTGTGACGCGCAACACTCGCAGGCGCACATGAACGTTGCCGTCCAGGGCACAGCCGCCCACGGAAGCGAGGTCACGTCATGTCCGTGCACGACGACCTGACTACGGTCCAGCGCTGCCTCGACGACCTCTCCCGGTCCGTCGGCCGCTTGGAGCAGCAGCTCGGCACCCGCGGCCTGGAGATGCGCCGCGTCCGCGCCGACGCCGACCATCTCCGCGAGAGCGTCGCGCTGCTGCGCGAGTCCGCCTCGGGCCCGACGGCTCCGAAGGTCCCGCAGAAGCAGCAGCTCCTCACCATCCCGGACACCCCCTACGACGACTCCCTGTGGATCGACACGGACGACGAGGGACTCGGCGCCCGGGACCGGCACGCCCCCTAGGGCCCAGAAGGGCCCTACCCCTCTGACCCGACACCGACCGGAGTCCTCCATTGGCCACTGGTACGGAACCTCCCTCCACAGAGCCCCATCCCCCGGGCGGCGTACGCGGTGCCGGCCGCGCCGCGATCGCCGCCCCTCATCTGCGGACCGACCGCTGGTGGCTGGCGCCCGCCGCCACCGCCGCCGGTCTGCTGGCGTTCATCGTCTACTCGACGTGGCGGGCCTTCGCGAACGCCGACTACTACGCGGCGCCGTACGTCTCGCCGTTCTACTCCCCCTGTCTGGCGGAGAACTGCGAGCCCATGCGCGCCGGACCCAACGCGGAGATCCTCGGCGGCTGGTGGGGCATCTCGCCCGCGATCATCATCCTGATCTTCCCGCTGGGCTTCCGCCTGACCTGCTACTACTACCGCAAGGCCTACTACCGGGGCTTCTGGGCCTCGCCCCCGGCCTGCGCGGTGGCCGAGCCGCACACCAAGTACACCGGTGAGACCCGCTTCCCGCTGATCCTGCAGAACATCCACCGGTACTTCTTCTACGCCGCGATCGTCGTCGCCGGGATCCTGACGTACGACACCGTGCTCGCCTTCCGCGACGAGCACTACGACTGGGGCCACATGGGCCTCGGCACCCTGGTCTTCCTGGTCAACATCACGCTGATCTGGGCGTACACGATCTCCTGCCACTCCTGCCGGCACATCGTGGGCGGAAAGCTCCGGCACTTCTCCCGGCATCCGGTGCGCTACCGGGCGTGGCAGTTCGTCGGCCGGCTCAACGCCCGCCACATGCTGCTGGCGTGGGCGTCGCTGGTGAGCGTGGCGGTCGCCGACTTCTACGTGTACCTGGTCGCGTCCGGTGTCTTCGACGATCCGAGGTTCTTCTGATGAGTGAGGCCTTCTGATGGCAGCGGTGGAACGGCAACAGTGGGATGTCGTGGTCGTCGGTGCCGGGGGCGCCGGTCTGCGCGCCGCCATCGAGGCCCGTGAGCGCGGCGCCCGTACGGCCGTGATCTGCAAGTCCCTGTTCGGCAAGGCGCACACCGTGATGGCCGAGGGCGGCATCGCGGCGGCGATGGCCAACGTCAACGAGCACGACACCTGGCAGGTCCACTTCCGCGACACCATGCGCGGCGGCAAGTTCCTCAACCAGTGGCGGATGGCCGAGCTGCACGCCCGCGAGGCCCCCGACCGGGTGTGGGAGCTGGAGACCTGGGGCGCCCTGTTCGACCGTACGAAGGACGGAAAGATCTCCCAGCGCAACTTCGGCGGCCACGAGTACCCGCGCCTGGCACACGTCGGCGACCGCACCGGCCTGGAGCTGATCCGCACCCTCCAGCAGAAGATCGTCGCGCTCCAGCAGGAGGACCACCGTGAGACCGGCGACTACGAGTCCCGGCTGAAGGTCTTCCAGGAGTGCACGGTCACCAGGGTCCTGAAGACTGTGCCCGACAGCGGCTCCGCCGCGGGCCCACGGGTGAGCGGGGTCTTCGCGTACGACCGTGAGAGCGGCCGTTTCTTCGTCCTGGAGGCACCGGCGGTCGTGATCGCGACCGGGGGCATCGGCAAGTCGTTCAAGGTGACGTCGAACTCGTGGGAGTACACCGGCGACGGTCACGCGCTGGCGCTGCTCGCGGGCGGCACCCTGCTGAACATGGAGTTCGTGCAGTTCCACCCGACGGGCATGATCTGGCCCCCGTCGGTCAAGGGCCTGCTGGTGACGGAGTCGGTGCGCGGTGACGGCGGGGTGCTCAGGAACTCCGAGGGCAAGCGGTTCATGTTCGACTACGTCCCCGACGTCTTCAAGGAGAAGTACGCCCAGTCCGAGGAGGAGGGCGACCGCTGGTACGACGACCAGGAGAACAACCGGCGCCCGCCCGAGCTGCTGCCCCGCGACGAGGTGGCTCGCGCGATCAACTCCGAGGTGAAGGCGGGCCGGGGTTCCCCGCACGGCGGGGTGTTCCTGGACGTGTCGACGCGGATGCCCGCCGAGGTGATCAAGCGCCGGCTGCCGTCCATGTACCACCAGTTCAAGGAGCTGGCGGACGTGGACATCACGGCCGAGCCCATGGAGGTCGGCCCCACCTGCCACTACGTGATGGGCGGCATCGCGGTCGACTCCGACACGGAGGGGGCACGCGGGGTACCGGGCCTGTTCGCGGCCGGTGAGGTGGCCGGCGGGATGCACGGCTCCAACCGGCTCGGCGGCAACTCGCTGTCGGACCTGCTGGTCTTCGGCCGCAGGGCGGGCTGGCACGCGGCGGAGTACGCGCAGAGGGCGGACCGGCCCGAGGTGGACGACGCCCAGATCGACGCGGCGGCGGCCGAGGCGCTGCGGCCGTTCTCGGCGGAGGGCGAGGGCGGCGGCCCGCCGGAGAACCCGTACACCCTCCACCAGGAGCTCCAGCAGACCATGAACGACCTGGTCGGCATCATCCGCCGCGAGGGCGAGATGGAGCAGGCCCTGCACCGGCTGGCGGAGCTCAGGGTCCGGGCCCGGCGGGCGGGCGTGGAGGGCCACCGCCAGTTCAACCCCGGCTGGCACCTCGCCCTCGACCTCAGGAACATGCTGCTGGTCAGCGAGTGCGTGGCGCGGGCCGCACTGGAGCGCACCGAGTCGCGCGGCGGCCACACCCGCGAGGACCATCCGACGATGGAGCGGACCTGGCGCAACGTGAACCTGCTGTGCGGCCTCGCCGACCCGACCGGCGGGCTCGCGGCCACCGACCCGGAGCGCGGCCAGATCCGTCTCGTACGCGAGAACACCGACCCCATCCGCCCGGACCTGCTCGCCCTGTTCGAGAAGGAGGAGCTGGTCAAGTACCTCGCCGAAGAGGAGCTGTACGAGTGAGCAGCTACGAGGCCCGCTTCAAGGTGTGGCGGGGCGACACGCAGGGCGGCGGCCTGGAGGACTTCTCGGTCGAGGTGAACGAAGGCGAGGTCGTCCTCGACATCGTCCACCGCCTCCAGGCCACCCAGGCGCCCGACCTCGCCGTCCGCTGGAACTGCAAGGCGGGCAAGTGCGGTTCGTGCTCGGCGGAGATCAACGGGCGGCCCCGTCTGATGTGCATGACCCGGATGTCCGTGTTCGACCGGGCCGAGACCATCACCGTGACCCCGCTGCGGACGTTCCCGGTGATCCGCGACCTGGTGACCGACGTCGGCTTCAACTACCAGAAGGCGCGCGAGGTCCCGTCGTTCGTGCCACCCGAGGGCGTCGGTCCGGGCGAGTACCGGATGTTCCAGGAGGACGTGGACCGGTCGCAGGAGTTCCGCAAGTGCATCGAGTGCTTCCTGTGCCAGGACACCTGCCATGTGGTGCGCGACCACGAGGAGAACAAGACGGCGTTCGCCGGCCCGCGCTTCCTGATGCGGGTCGCCGAGCTGGACATGCACCCGCTGGACGCGGCGGACGAGACGGGCCTGGACCGCAAGAGGACGGCCCAGGACGAGCACGGCCTCGGCTACTGCAACATCACCAAGTGCTGCACGGAGGTCTGCCCCGAGGGCATCAGGATCACGGACAACGCGCTGATCCCACTGAAGGAACGGGCGGTCGACCGTAAGTACGACCCGCTGGTGTGGCTGGGGTCGAAGATCAGGAGGCGGACTTCGTAGACCGGAGGTCCGCCCGGCCGGGGCGCTGGGCGAGCAGTTGGAGGGCAAGCCCCCCGAAGTTCACGGCAATGCCGAGGAACGGGAGGTAGGGATGCCGGGTCGGCGTGCCGCCCAGCGGGCCGAGGAACAGGAAGAAGGCTGTGCCGAAGGCGATCAGCAGCAGGCCCGCGCCCCACAGCTTCGGCCGCAGGATCCTCTCCCGCCGGAAAGGCAGGGTCCAGCCCGTGGTGACGCCCGCGACGCCGGCCAGCGCAGCGGCCGTGACGACGGCGACCCCGATACTCACCAGTGCCAAGTGCATGGCGCTCATACTCCCAGGATCTCCAGCACCCACAAGAGATTTGAAGTCTGGTGCGCGGGGACTCACCGGCCCCACCCCTTGTCGTACGACGCCCAGTCGGTCTCCGTCGCCGTGAAGTCCACGTACGCCGCCACCCCGAAGTTCGCGCGGTCGGCGTCGGTCCGGGACAGTCCGAGCCGTACGCCCCGGACGGCGGCGGCGACCGTCTCGGCGTGCGCCCAGTGGCCGAAGCGGTTCTCCCTGTAGAACGGCAGCCCCATCAGCAGGTCCGTGGAGGACGGGGTGACCTCCAGGGCGAGGGAGGTCTGCTGGGCGACGTAACCGCCGTACGTGCTCTCCAGCGGCTGCATGGTGTCGTACGACATCACGGCGATCTGGTCGACACGGCGGGCCACCTGCCCGAAGAACCGCTGCGACCACCACTTGGGGTGACCGGTGGTGGAGCCCCAGAAGGAGTGGAAGCCGGGGACGGGGTCGATCTGGTGGGCGGCGACGGAGAGTTGGGCGCCGCGCGAGCCGGTGACCTCGTGAAGTGTGTCGAGGAGGGCCAGGTAGTTCCGGTCTCCGGAGTGCAGGGGCTCCAGGTCGAAGTGGGCGCCCTCGAAGCCGACGGCGAGGATCTGGCGGGTGGACCGCACGACGGCGGCCCGGGTCGCCGCCCGCTCCAGCCGCATGCCGTTCGGGCTCTCGCTGGCCAGCCTGTCCCCCAGCCAGGCTTGCACCCGGACGCCGGGCGCCTCCCGGTGGACGGCGGCGATGAACCAGGCCGCCCTCGGGTAGGCGGAGGCGGGCAGTGTCCCGTCGTGTTCGAGGGGGCCGGCGTGGACGTACAGGTCGCGTATCCCGGTGGCGCGCAGCCGCTCGGCGAGCGCCTCGACGTCGGCGTCGTCCTTCCGCCCGTCGACCCAGGCGTGCCCCAGCCAGAAGGCGTCCTTGCCGCGGGTACGGGTGCCGTCGGCCGGATCGCCGAGGTTGTTGACGCCGAGGGCGGCCTGGGAGACGAGGACCGGGGAGAGGAGGAGCAGAACGGCGGCGAGGACGAGGCGGCGCCAACGCCGACGCCGTGGCTGTGGCTGTGGCTCTGGCTGAGGCGGCTGCGACTCGGGCGTGGTGGGCTCGGGTGCCTGAGGTGGCTCCCCCTGACGTGCCTCGATCTCCATCCCCGTTCCCCCTTCCGTGGTCCCCCGCCCCACCGGCCCCGCCTCGGGTGTATCCCGCTCGCGTGGCCGCATTCACGGCCATACGCTCCGAAATGTGACGACATCCCTGCATCGAGGCCGACGGCGTGCCAGATCGCACATACCCGTGCGGGTGGCGCACGCCGTGGTGGGCGGTGCGGCCGGGGTGGTGTGGCTGGTGTTGCCGGGGATGACGTCGGGAGGCGGCCCGTCGGTTGCGATCAAGGAGCCGCGGCCGGTGGTGAGCGCCGTCGCCGCGGCCCGGGACTCCCCGGCATCGCAGACGGCCCAGGACGACGAGACGTCCGCCACAGATCTCGTCCTGCCCCTGGCGGCGGTCGGTGTGGTGGGCGCGGCCGCGGCGTACGGATACATACGCCGGGTACGGCGGGCGCGCGACCGGACGACCCCCGGAGGTTCCGGACGTCCCGGCGTGCTCAGCGGCCCTCCCCCGGCCGCGAGCTCGGCGCCACTTCTCGCCGGGCCGGACGCGGAGGCCTGTGCGGCACTGGTCCGCACCGACGACCGGCTCCGCGCGGCCCGCGCCGAACTCGGCTTTGCGCGCGGACTCCTCGGGCCGGCGGCCGTCACCCCGTTCGCCCGCGCGCTGGGCGAGGCCGAGGGCGAACTGGCCGCCGCCTTCCGGATGCGGCAGCGGTACGACGAGGGCGTACCGGAGGAAGAGGCGCCCCGGCGGCACGCGCTCGCCGGGATGATCGGCCGGTGCGAGGAGGCCGGCCGCCGGCTGGACGCCGTGGCGGCGGACTTCACCCGCCTGCGGGAACCGGACCAGGCCCTTCCGTACGCGGAGGCGCGCTTCCGTGACCTGACCGGACGCACCGCCGCGGCCCAGACCCTGCTCACCGCCCTCGGCACGCGGTACGCCCCCACCGCGACCTCCGCCGTCACCGGCAACGTCGAACAGGCCAAGGACCGGCTGCTGTTCGCCACCGCCCGGCTCAACCTGGCCCGCCAGGAGCTCTTCTCCGGCCGGACGGAGGCCGCGACCCGCCAACTGCACGCCGCCGAGGCCGCCATCGCCCAGACGGCCGTCTTCGTCGAGGGCGTCGACCGTAGCGCCGCCGAACTGCGGGACGCCGAGGAGACCGTACCGGCGGCGCTCACCGGCGCGGAGGCGGAACTGTCGACGGTACGGCGCCACACCTTCCGCGAGGACGAGCCGCACCCCCGGCTCCTCAACGCCGACGCCGTCCTGTCCTCCGTACGCCAGGAGTTGACGTCGAACCGGCCGTACGACCCACTGGGCGCCCTGCGCCGGATCGTCCGGGCGACCGCGCCGCTCTCCTCGGGGCGGGCCGGGGTGCTTCCGGCCGCCGCGCTGTCCGTGGCCCGCGCCGCGACCGCCGCCGCGGAGGACTTCGTGACGACGCACCGGGGTGCGGTGAGCGCGACGGCCCGCACCAGGCTCGCGGAGGCACGACGGCTCCTGGCGGACGGGGCACCGGCGGATGCGGTGCGAGCCGACGAACTCGCACTGGAGGCAAGGGAGCTGGCCGAGCAGGACGTACGCCTGCGCGGCAACCCGGCGTCCGCCGCACCGGCCGGACAACCGGGGACGGACGGCGCCGCCGGGGCGGTCATCGGCGGAATCCTCCCCGGGGAGGCGTCCGACGAGGACGGCGAGCAGCCACCGACGGGGTTCGGCGGGTTCTAGGCTCAGCACAGGCCAGGTCACCGGCGAGCAGGTCACTTACTGGATGCCCTGGGTCAGGCCGGCCATCGCCAGGCGTCGGCCAGTCCCGTCCACCTGGTGCGGCGGCGGGATCCGGCCGCCTCGGGCGGCTGGGTCTATGAGGCCCATCTGATGGTCCTTGCCCCCGGCTACGCCTCCACCGCCACCCATACCCGGCGCAAGCAGGCCGCCGCCCTGCAGCGCGTCGGCGGGGTGGACGGCAACGTCTCCAACCTCGCCGTCGTCTCCCTGCCCGCCACGCTCGACCCCGATGACGGCGGCGTGCGCTCCGACCGGATCACCCTGGCCGAGCAGGAGCAAGACGTCCTGACCGCAGGGCGCAAGAAGGCCCGGGGGCGCCAGCGCGCCCTTGACCGTTCGCGGCGCGCATCCAACCCCCAGCAGTACCAGCGCTCCCGGCGTCAGAAGGCCCGCGCCGAACGCCGACAGACAGCAGGTCTGCCCCCGAAGGCCGTCACCGTCCCCGCCGGACCCCGGCGCACCACCGCGACCGGAAGACCCCAACAGACCTACCGCCGCGACACGGTCAGCACCAGCTACCGCAATCTGCGGGCCCGCCACAGTGCTGCGGCCGCGAGCGCGGCCGAGGCCTCCCACCACCGCGCGAAGAAGATCGCCGCCGCTCTGGTCGCCGTCCACGGCCCGAACCTGACCGTCGAGGACTGCGACATCCGTACCTGGTTCCGCCTGTGGGGCCGCGCCTGCTCCGCCACCACCCCCGGACGGCTGATCACCGCACTCGCCGCCGAGTGCACGGCCACCGGCGGACGCCTCCTGCGCGCCTCGACCTTCACCACCGCCCTGTCACAGCACTGCCTGTGCGGCCGACGCGTGACCAAGTCCCTACGCCGGCGCACCCATCACTGTGACCCGGCCGACGGCGGCTGCGGGCTGACGGGCGGCCGCGATCTGGTCTCCGCCGCCCTGGCCGCCTTCACCACCCTCACCGACCCCGACGCCCCCGCCACCGCCCGCCTGGACCACACCCGCGCCCGGGCCTCCCAGATCCTATTCGCCCAGGGGCTGCAAGAAGCCCTGACCGAGTCAACCGCACCGAAGTCCGCGCCCCCGGGCCGGACCCGCGCGGCAGCCGAACCCCGCGGGAACACCCTTCCCCGGCAACAAACGGCCTCTGCTCGGACAAGTCTTAGAACAGGCTCAGCAGTGCCTCCGCCGGGTCCGTGAGGCCCGTTTCGCCGTCCGGTAGCGGCAGTTCGAACCAGACCGTCTTGCCGCGCGGTGTGCGGCGGGAGCCCCAGGCGGCGCTGAGGAGGCCGACGAGTTGCAGGCCGCGGCCGCCCTCGTCCGTGTCGCGGGCGCGGCGGCGGCGTGGCTGGACCAGGCCCGCGTCCCAGACCTCGCAGACCAGGGTGCGGTCGAGGAGGAGGCGGAGCCGGATCTCGCCCTCGCCGTACCGCAGGGCGTTCGTGACCAGTTCGCTGACCAGCAACTCCGTGGTGTCGACGAGGGGTTCGAGGTCCCAGGAGAGGAGCCGGGTGCGGGCGTACTCCCGCGCCCGGCCGACGCTGCGCGGCTCGCGAGGGAGGGTCCAGTCGCCGACGGAGTCCTCGGGGAGGCCCTGTACACGTGCCATCAGCAAGGCGATGTCGTCCTCGCCGTGGTGGGTGTCGAGGGTGTTGAGGACGTGGTCGCAGACGTCCTCCAGGGGGCGCGTGGGGTCCGTGAGCGCCCCCACGAAGGCCTGGAGGCCCTCGTCCAGGGGGTGGTCGCGGGACTCGACGAGGCCGTCCGTGTAGAGGGCGAGCAGCGCGCCCTCGGGGAGGTCGACCTCCACCTCCTCGAAGGGCTCGCCGCCGACGCCGAGCGGCATGCCGGGCGGGACGTCGAGCATCAGCGCCGGTTCGCCGGGTTCGACCAGCACCGGCGGGAGATGGCCCGCGTTGGCGAAGGTGCAGCGGCGCGTGACGGAGTCGTAGACGGCGTAGACGCAGGTCGCGAGGTACACCTCGGAGAGATCGGCCTCGCGGGGGCGGCGGGCGGCCCGGGTGGCCTGCTGGACCCCGCCGGGGGTGCCGAGTCCGCGCGCGATCTCGTCCAACGCGGAGAGGACCTCGGCGGGTTCGAGGTCGAGCAGGGCCAGGGTGCGGACGGCGGTGCGGAGTTCACCCATCGCGACCGCCGCGCGCAGGCCTCGGCCCATGACGTCGCCGACCACCAGAGCCGTGCGGTGGCCCGGGAGTTCGATGACGTCGAACCAGTCGCCGCCGACCTCGCTGGGGCGGCCCGTGGAGACGTTGCCGGGGAGGTAGCGGCAGGCGATGTCCAGGCCGGAGGCGACCGGGTCGCCGGGGGGCAGCAGGGACCGCTGCAGTATCAACGCCCGCTCGTGCTCGCGCCGGTAGAGGCGGGCGTTGTCGATACAGACGGCGGCGCGCGCCGCCAGCTCCACGGCCAGGTCCCGGTCGCGGTCCCCGAACGGCTCACTGCCCTTCGTCCGGGAGAACTGCGCCAGGCCTACGACCGTGTCGTGGGCGACCATCGGGATGGCGAGCGTGGACTGCACCAGGCCGCCCTCCTCACCCGGGATGGACACCGGGCGGGCGGCGCGCAGGGCGTCCGCGCAGGGCGAGTTGAACGAGAAGTGGTGGACCGCGCCGACCGCGACGGGCGTGCCGGTGGCCGAGTACGGGGCGTCGGAGACGGCGGACGAGAAGGCGACCCGGCGCAGTTCGGCGCTGCCGTCGGCGAGGCCGGGCGGCGTCTCGTCGCCCGCCAGGAGGCCCTGGTAGAGGTCGACGGTGGCCAGGTCGCAGAACCCGGGTACGACCACGTCGAGGAGTTCGCGCGCGGTGGTCTCCAGGTCGAGCGAGTTCCCTATGCGGGCGCCCGCCTCGTTCAGAAGGGCGAGATTGCGCCGTGCGGCGGCGGCCTCGCGGGCGGCGGCACGGCGGGCGGTGATGTCGATGCCGAGCCACGCGATGCCGATGGGGCGGCCGGTGCCGCTGTGTACGCGGTAGAGGTTGATCGACCAGTGCCGGCGTTCGTCCGAGCCCGGTACGAAGCCGGTGACGTGCATGTCCGTGATGGAGTCGCCGGTCTCCAGGACCCGGCGCAGGGTGGCGCTGACCCGCTCGGCCTCGGGCCGGACCAGATAGTCGTGGACGCCCTTGCCCCGGTGGTCGTCGGGGGTGCCGCCGAAGATGGAGGCGAACCGCTGGTTGGCGCGGCGGACCCGCAGGTCGGGGTCGATCAGCAGGAAGCCGAACGGGGATTGGCCGAAAATGGACTGCGAGGCGGCGAGGTCGGTCTCGATGCTGCGCAGGGTGCGGACGTCGACGACGATGCACACGGCGGCGTTCTCGCCGTCGCTGCCGCGGGTCGGCATGACGTACACCTCGGCGAGGCCCCGCTCGCCGCGCCCGCCGCCGGGCACGGGGTCCGGCATCCGGAAGGGGACCACGCCGGTCCACTCCCGTCCGTCGAGGATCTCCGCCATCTTGCGCTGGCCGCGCTCGCGCAGGTCCGGGTCGATGAACGCCGCGATGGGGTCCATGCCGACCGCCTGGTCCGCGGGGATACCGAAGATCTGCTCGGCACGCAGACTCCACTGGTCGACGAGCCCGTCGGGGCCGATCGAGAAGGACGCGACCTTGATGTAGTCGTAGATGGAGCCGGGCGGGCTGCTCTGCCAGACGGCGTCCCCCGGTGTCGCCCCGCCGTCCACGAGGCGGCCGTCCGCGAAACCGTCGCGCACGCGGTCCGGGGCCGGGGACGCGTCCGAAGCGAACGCCCCTGCGGCCCTGTCCCTCACGCCGCCCGACGGGTCGTCGGACCCCGTGGCCTTCGCTGGTATCTCGCTCACGCGAACCGTCCCCTCCAGCTCACCGCGTCCGGCACCGGTCACCGGCGGCGGCTGCCCGCAGTATCCAGCACTACGGCGCCGCACGACACGGTGTTCACGATCACAACACGCTCCAGGCTTTTTTTGGACCGTTCCGCGACAACACATCCAGTCTTCTAACCAGCGGGCACGCGGTCGAACCACACCTTCCGGGACCGGCCGTGGACCGGCACCGGACGGGTGACGCCGGAACGCCCGCTGTACACCCGGTCGACCTGGTCAACCAGGTACCGCCAGTTCGAACCAGACCGTCTTCCCGTCGGCCCCCGGCCGGGTTCCCCAGCGGCGGGAGGAGGACGCCACCAGTTGCAGTCCGCGGCCGCTCTCGTCCTCGGGCCGGGCGGACCGTTCGCGGGGCGGGTCGGGCAGCGGGTCGGAGACCTCGACGAGCAGGACGCCCTCCAGGCCGGCCGGGCGGACCAGGCGCACACCGATGGGTCCGGTGGAGTGCCGCAGGGCGTTGGTCACCAGCTCGCTGACCAGCAGTGCGGCGATGTCTCCCAGACTGTCGAGGCCCCAGCCGTGCAGCCGGCCCCGGACGACGCGGCGGGCGGTGCGCACGGCACCGGGGTCCGCCGGGAACGTCCACTCGGCGTAGCCGTCTTCGGTGTCGGTCACACCGATCACTTCCCGGGCCGGCGAGTACACCCATGTCTGGTTTCGTGGGGTTAATGGGCACATACCCGGTATCAGCGGGGCGGTACCGTTCCCGTGCCGAGCCGGGTGAGGGTCTCGCGGACGGCGGGGACGTCCTGGTCCAGCCAGGGCACGTCCCAGATCTCGCCGGGGGTGAGCCAGCGGATTTCGTCGTGGTCCTGGAGGGGCGCGGGGCCGGCGGAGCCGGGGCGCAGGCGGGCGGTCCACACCTGGAGGACGTACGGCGGTCTGAGCGGCCACTCGCCGGGGACGCGCTCAACGGCCTCGGTGTCGACGCCGAGTTCCTCGCGCAGTTCACGGACGAGGGCCGCCTCGGGCCGCTCGCCGGGCTCGACCTTGCCGCCGGGCAGCTCCCAGCGGCCGGCCAGCTCGGGGGGTGCGCTGCGGCGCGCGGCGAGGAGGCGGCCGCCGTCGAGGAGGGCGGCTCCGACCACCACGGTCCGTTCGGTCATGCGCCGGAGCCTACGGGACGTGGGTGCGTGTCAGTTCCGGGTGCCGTCTCCGCTCTGGGTCTGGCTCTGGGGCCGGCCCTGGCCGATGCGCTCGACCCAGTAGAGCTGCTTGTGGCCCCGGCTGTCGAGGCTGTCCGCGATCTTCTGGGCCTCCGCCCGGGTGGCGTACCGGCCCACACGGTAGCGATTGCCGTTGTCGTCCTGCCGTATGACGAGCCAGGGCAGAGAGATGGTGCCCTCGTTCATCGCGCCCCTCCGCTTCCCTGGCGCGGCCCGCCCTGGGCCCCGCCCTCTAAGGAAACCGCAATCCGCATATGCCCGAGCGTACGCCTTACCTTTACACAGCGAACACGGCTTTGCACAAAGAGGTACGCAACCAGCCAAGACACAGGGGGCGCACGGGGCCGAACGCGCCGTGCGGGCGGGCTGACTCGTCCGGTCGGCGGGGGGTCGGGCATATATGGGACGACCTGCGAGAACGGCCGGAAACGACCGGATCCCGACGGCGTGCGGGCGCGCCGTGTGCGGGCGTTTTCCGGGGGCAACTGCCGGAAGGGTGTGCGCCGCCCGGCGCGCTGCGCTACCGCAAGGACAGCCGAGAGCGTCCCACGGTCCTCGGCGGTGCGGTCATCTGACGGGCAGGTGGTACGCGACGCGGTAGCGGTCGGCCGGGATGATCACGTCGGCCGTCTCGACGGGGCGGCCCGAGGCGTAGTACGTGCGCTGGACGACCAGGACGACATGTCCGGGGACGCCGCCGAGGGCGAGGAGTTCCTCGGCGAGGCCGGGGCGGGCACCGACCTCCTCCGTCACGTTGTCCACGATGACGTCGATGGCGCGCATCCGCTCGACCACGCCCATCCCGCCGAGCGGGCCCTCCTCGGGCAGCATGACGGGCGTACGGCCGGTGACGGCGAGGGGTTCCCAGGAGGTGGAGAGCATCATCGTCTCGCCGGCCTCCCGGAAGACGTACTTGGTGCACATCACGCGGTCGCCGGCCTTGATGCCCAGCCGCTCGGCGACGGCGCCGCTCGCCTCGGTCTGCTCGCTGCTGGACTCCCAGGTCCCGCGGGCATGCGCGTCGGCCTGCTCCTGCCGGAACGGCGTGGCCCCGCTCGCGGGCCGGTAGCCGGAGCGGGCGATACGGCGGGGCACCGGGCGCTCGCGGACATACGTACCGGACCCGGAGCGACCCTCGACCAGACCCTCGGCCATCAGGACCTTGCGGGCCTCCAGGGCGACGGTGTCGGAGACGCCGTACTCCTCGCGGATTCTGGCCTGGGACGGGAGGCGGGCGTGCGGCGGCAGCGAGCCGTCGACGATCTTCCTGCGGAGATCGCCCGCGACACGCAGGTACGCCGGCTGCTCACCGAATGTCACTGGCCACTCCCATCAGGTTGTACAGACAGCTACAGCGTGGCAACCGTGGGTTCGACCATGCAAGCAAAGGCCAGAGAATCACTCGATGTGATGACATGCGCCCCGGAAAGGCTTTGCGCAGGCAGTTTCTCCCCGCTATGGCGGCGGTCACACCTCACCGGGGCGGCGATCACCCCGCCCCGGGGGTGATCACACGTCCTCGCTGCCGCTCCCGCCGCCACTGCCGGTGTCGTAGTCGTCCTCGTCGTACGAGGGCGGGGTGGTGGCCAGGTCCAGGGCCGCGCGGGCGCCGACGGTGGTGTCGCCGTCGACGTACTCGTAGCCGCTGTCGTAGTGCAGGTAGAACGTGTCGGCGTCGCGCGCGCTGGCCGCCTTCGCCCAGTCCGCGCGGGCGTCGTCCATGTCCTCGACCAGGGCGTCGACGGACTTCCGGGCGTCGCCGGACCAGGTGTGGCCGCGCAGCGCCCCGGCCTGCTCGGCGAGCACGTCCCGTACGTCCGCCGCCCAGTCCTTGTTGGCGTCGAGGTCCTCCTCGGCGTAGTCCTCGGGCTCTTCGTAGAGGACCTCGTCGATCGCGTTCATCGCCTTCAGGAAGGCCAGTTGGTCGGCGTCGAGGGTCGTCTCGTCGGCGCGCAGCGAGCCCGTCAGGGTGCCGGTCTCGTCGGTGTGGGCGAAGACGCAGGTGATCTCGCGGTCGCCCCACGCCCAGCTGTCCTCGGTGGGCGTCAGGTAGTAGACGTCGACCTCGTCGCCGAGCGCCCAGGGGTCCATGGCGTAGGCGTCCTGGAGCGTCCAGCACTCGTCCTCGGCGCGGTCCGCGACGTATCCGTCGCCCGGGTAGTCGTCGCCGGACAGCGGGATCACCCCGAACACCTCGCCCTCGTGCGCACCGGAGCAGGGCACCTCGTCGACGTCGTACACGTCCTGGTCGAAGCTGCCCGGGACGTCGAAGCAGTCACCCTTGACGAGCGAGTAACTGGTGCCCCTGGCACCCTCCTTGACGCCCTCCCAGACCTCGGAGGCGACGTTCGTGGACAGCGACACCACCCACAGCGCGAGCCCGAGCGAGGAGACGACCGCGCCCGCGATCGCCATCCCCTTGCCGCGCTCGCCGCGCTTCCTGATCTGCACCAGCGCGATGATCCCGAGGACCAGCCCGACGGCCGGCAGGAAGCACAGCAGGCCCAGCACGAGGGAGGCGATGGCGACGCCGTTGACGGGCGCGGGGCGGGCGAAGGGGGTGTAGCCCTGGCCCCAGACCTGATAGGGCGCGGCCCCGTAGGGGGTGTGGGCGTACGGCCCCGGAGGCTGGGGATACGGGCCCTGCGGATACGGCCCCTGGGGCCCTTGTGGCGGTACGGAGCCGCCCTGCGGCTGCGGAGGCCGGTACGGGTCCTGGGGCTGCTGGGGCCCTGGGGGCGGGGGTATGGACACGAGTACCGTGCTCCTGGTTCGGGCGGATCGAGGCCGGGTGCGGGCAGTCTGGCAGCAGGGTCCGACAGCCATGCGGAACTGACGTGCGAAGAACCCGACTGGGCGGCATCGTAAGCGTGTGACGATCAGGGGTGGAACAGCGGTCGCGAACGCGACGATTCGGGCGGTGAACGCGCTTGCCGCGCGCTGGGCCGGGGAGATCCGCGGGAACGGGAACTCGGTCTTCTCGGCGGCGGGGGTCTGGCCGCTGCTGGCCTTTCTCGCGGACGGCGCCGAGGGGACCGCGCGGGAGGAGCTCGCGGGTGCCCTCGGGGTACCGGCCGGGCAGGCGGCGGGCGCCGCACGGGAGTTGCTCGCCGGGATGGACTCGATGCGGGGGCTGGACTCGGCCCTGGGGGTGTGGACCCGGCGGACCCTGGAGCTGCGGGAGGCCTGGGAGGCGGGGCTGCCGGCCGGGGCGCACGGGGCGCTCACCGGGGACGCGGAGGCCGACGGGGCGGCACTGGACGCCTGGGCGGCGAAACGGACCGGCGGGCTGGTGGAGCGGATGCCCGTCGCGGTGACGGACCGGACCGAACTGGTGCTGGCGAGCGCGCTGGCGTTGCGGACCCGGTGGCTGCGGCCCTTCCAGGAGGGCGTCCTGGAGAGCCTCCACTGGCCCGAGGGCAACGTGCTGAGCCTGTGGCGGGTGAGCGCCGCCGTGGACCGGATCGGGGTGGCGGACACGCCCCACGGTCATGTCACCGAGCTGAAGGTCCTCGGCGACAACGCCCTCGACGTCCATCTGCTGCTCGGCGAGGAGCACATGACGCCCAGCCAGGTGCTGGGCGCGGGCGTGGACCTGCTCGCCCGCCGGCACCCGGTCGTGCCCGGGCCGCGGCTTCCGCTCGGCGAGGTCGGACCCGGGCTCAGCGTCGAGAGGCGGCGCTCCGCGACGCCCCAGCCGCCGACGCTGCAGGTGACGACACCGGCGTTCCGCGTCACCGCCCATCACGATCTGCTGGAACGGCACGAGCTGTTCGGACTCACCACCGCCCGCGACACCCTGCACGGTCACTTCCCCGGCATCAGCGGCACCCTGCCGCTGGCGATCGGGTCGGGCGGGCAGTCGGCGGTGGCGAGGTTCGGCGCGACGGGGTTCGAGGCGGGCGTGGTGACGGCGTTCGCCGCGGTCGGCTGCGGTGTGCCTCGTACGCGGTGGCTGGTCACCACCCTCAGGGCCCGCTTCGACCGCCCCTTCGGCTTCCTCGCCCTGCACCGCCACTCACGGCTGGTGCTCGCGGCGGGCTGGGTCGCGGACCCCGAACGGCTCCCGGAGGACGCCGAGGACGCCGAGGACGCCGAGCGCTTCTGACGCGGGCGATACCGCTGGTCAACGGAGCGGCCGCCGCACCTGTCAGTCGCCGGAAGTGCCGGTCAGCGCGTCGATCAGCTGCCGGGCGCGGGTCTCCTCGCTCAGGAGGGCCTCGACCAGGGGACCGGTGCCCGGATCGGCCGTAGGCACCAGGTTCAGGCCCGCGGCCTCGTCGACGTACTCCTCGACCGGCCGGGCGTCGGCCGCCAGGGCGACGCGATCACCGGCGGTCAGCACACGGTGGACCGAGGCGTAGTCGATGCCCAGGCGGGCCAGCCGCTCACCGCCCGCGTACCGGGTGTCCTGATCGGGGGCGCCCTCCCCCAACAGGTGCGGGTACCGGAGCGCGACCTCGTGGGTGGCCAGGATCGCGAGCAGTACATGCTCGGTGCCCACCACGCCGCGGCCGAGACGACGTGCCTGCTCGTGGGTCTCGAGCCTGACCCAACCGGCAGGCAGCGCCGCCCAGTTGACGCCACTGGATCTGACCAGCCAGCGCATCCAGAAGGGCATCCGACGATAGTGGCTGCGGCCGAGGAGAACGTCGCGGGTGGCGTGCAGCAGAGGATTGAGGCCATCCTCCTGACTGCCGGAGCCACCGTCGAGGCGGGCGTGTACGGCCTGCGGTGAGATACCGCACGCGCCCAGCAGCTCCACGGCGCGGTTGTCCTCCTCCAGCAGTCCCCTCAGCAGATGCTCGGCGCCGAACTTCGCCGCGTCCTCCCGCCGCGCGTGCCCCATCGCGGCGGTCAGCGCTCGTGCCGCAGCGCCCGTGAAGTGGGTGCGCCGATCACCGTCGTCCCCCAGGACGTCCTTCGAGGCGACGCTTCCCTCCGCGTCGTCGCCGGCGCTCCACGCGTCGTTCCTGTCCATCCTGTCCCGCAACACCGCCAGCACCGCGGTCTTGGTCACCCCTTCGTCCAGGAGTGCCTCGCGCGCCGGCCCCTTGGCCGTGGTGACGGCGGCCAGCAGATGCTCGGTGCCGATGGGCCCCTCGGCGCCCGACTGCGCGCCCCGAGCGGCCCCCAGGATTCCCACCATGTTCCAGTCGGGCGACTTGATCGCTTCCATACGGCCTTTCCTCTTCCGGCTGCTCCTGCGTAGCAGCCTCCCCGACCGGCGTGGGAGGCGGCGTCGCTCCGGAGAAGGATCTGCCCCTGCACCCTGGGGTACACGTCGCCGGAGTGGACCGGGCCTGCAGGGGCGTGGAAAGACCAATCGCGTCAACGCACAGCGGTGCGGCGATCACACGTTGAAGCGGAACTCCACCACGTCGCCGTCCTGCATGACGTACTCCTTGCCCTCCATGCGGGCCTTGCCCTTGGCGCGGGCCTCGGCGACCGAGCCGGTTTCCACCAGGTCGGCGAAGGAGATGACCTCGGCCTTGATGAAGCCCTTCTGGAAGTCGGTGTGGATGACACCGGCGGCCTCGGGGGCGGTGTCGCCCTTCTTGATCGTCCAGGCGCGGGCTTCCTTGGGGCCGGCCGTCAGGTAGGTCTGCAGGCCGAGGGTGGCGAAGCCGACGCGGGCGAGGGTCGCGAGGCCGGGCTCCTCGGCGCCGACCGACTCCAGCAGCTCCATGGCGTCCGCCTCGTCCAGCTCGGCGAGGTCCGCCTCCAGCTTGGCGTTGAGGAAGATCGCCTCGGCCGGGGCGACGAGGGCGCGCTGCTCGTCCTTGAACGCGTCGTCGGTCAGCTCGTCCTCGTCGACGTTGAAGACGTAGAGGAAGGGCTTGGTGGTGAGCAGGTGCAGGTCGTGGAGGAGTTCGGCGCGCTCGCCGCCCTGGACGACGCCCTGCCCGAACAGCGTGTCACCCCTCTCCAGGATCTCCTTGGCCTCCTCGACGGCCTTGACCTTCGGGGCGACGTCCTTCTTGATCCGCGACTCCTTCTGGAGCCGGGGCAGGACCTTCTCGATGGTCTGGAGGTCGGCCAGGATCAGCTCGGTGTTGATCGTCTCGATGTCGTCCTTGGGCGAGACCTTGCCGTCGACGTGGACGACGTTCTCGTCCTTGAAGGCGCGGATGACCTGGCAGATCGCGTCGGACTCACGGATGTTCGCGAGGAACTTGTTGCCGAGACCCTCGCCCTCGGATGCGCCGCGCACGATGCCCGCGATGTCGACGAAGTCGACCGTCGCCGGGAGGATGCGCTGGGAGCCGAAGATCTCCGCCAGCTTGGTCAGGCGGGCGTCGGGGACGCCGACGACGCCGACGTTCGGCTCGATCGTGGCGAACGGGTAGTTGGCCGCCAGCACGTCGTTCTTGGTCAGGGCGTTGAACAGGGTCGACTTGCCGACATTCGGCAGACCGACGATTCCGATCGTGAGCGACACGTTGCGACTTCCCGTAGTCAGAGGGCCAGGGGGCCGGTTCCCGTAGTGAGAGGGCCGGGGCGGGCCGGGGGGCCGACCGATCCACCAGTTTACGGCGTGCGGGACGCCGGGCCGGCGGACCTGTCGAACGCATGGCCAAGGCCCGCCCCTCGGCGTGTCCGACACCCGATTCGGCACATAAACCGACCTAAGTTGGTGCGGTGGAGCAGCAACACAGGACGCGACCCCCGCAGAGCGCGACGCGCCGCGACCCGCCTTCGCCACCGCCCCTGCCACCCCAGACAGCCCGGGAAGCAGCACGCGGGGCGGGCCTTGGGGCCTCGCGAGCGGTGCCCGTCGTGGCTCAGCGTCGTGAGGGGCGGGATCCCGCCCTCGGGCCGCGCCTCTCCCCCGAACGGCGCGCCTTCCACGACCGGCAGGCCTCCCACGACCGGCAGGCCTGCTCCGACCGGCGGTCCTGCCCCGACCGGCGGGTCTCCGCCGGCCGTCAGCCTTCCCCCGGTCCGCGTGCGCGGTCTCGTCCTTCCTCCGGTCGGCGGCCGCCCTCCGGTGGCCTGCCCTCTGCCCGCTCAGGCGGGGCGTCGGTGCCGTCCGGGGCGGGCGGGCGGCGGTGGCCGAATCCTCGGCTCACCGGGCTGGGGAGCGGGCTGTTCGGCGGGGCGGTGATGTGCGCACTCGGAGGCGTGGACGAACTGCTGTTCGGAAGCTCGCTGACGGTGTACGGCGTGCTGTTCCTGCCCGTGTGCCTGCTGACCGCGCTCTGGGTGCGCCCCGGCGATCTGCTGTCGGCCCCCGTCGTCGTGCCGATCGCCTTCGCGCTGGGGCTGCTCCCCGTCGCCGGGGGCGGGGACGGGCTGGGGGCACGGCTGATGGGGCTGGTCACGGCACTGGCCACCCAGGCCGGCTGGCTCTACGCCGGGACGCTCGTCGCGGCTGTGACCGTGCTCGTGCGAGGCGTACGCAGGGCGGCTGCCCGCCGCCGAGCCGTGAGCCGGGGCCCGCGCCCCTCCGGCCGGGTTTCCTGAACCGGCGAACCGGCGACGGGACTCAGCCGGCCCGCCCGGTCTCCCTCGCCCTCATCGCCGCCCCCACGATCCCCGCGTTGTTCTGCAGCTGGGCCGGGACGATCTCTGCCTTGATGCCCTCGATGTAGGGGAGGAACTTCTCCGACTTGCGGCTGACGCCGCCGCCGATGATGAAGAGCTCGGGCGAGAACAGCATCTCTACGTGCGCGAGGTACTTGGTGACCCGGCGGGCCCAGTGTTCCCAGGTCAGCTCGTGGTCTTCCTTCGCCTTGCTGGAGGCCCGCTTCTCCGCGTCGTGCCCGTTCAGCTCGAGGTGGCCCAGCTCGGAGTTGGGGACGAGAACGCCGTCGGCGAAGACCGCGCTGCCGATGCCAGTGCCGAAGGTCAGCAGGATGACCGTGCCCTTGCGGTCGCGCCCGGCGCCGAAGGCCATCTCGGCGACGCCCGCCGCGTCCGCGTCGTTGACGACGGTCACCGGGTGACCGCCCAGCCGCTCGCTGAACAACGCGCGCGCGTCGGTGTCGATCCAGGCATTGTCGACGTTGGCCGCCGTACGGATGTGGGAGCCGCCGGTGACCACACCGGGGAAGGTGAGGCCGACCGGTCCCGTCCAGCCGAAGTGCTCCACGACTTCCTTGACGCCGTCGGCCACCGCATCGGGCGTCGCCGGTTGCGGGGTGAGCACTTTCAGGCGCTCCTGAGCCAGGTCGCCCTTGTCCAGGTCCACAGGGGCGCCCTTGATCCCGGATCCACCGATGTCCACGCCGAAGATCTGCATGGCCCTACGTTACGACGGACGACTGACAGTCACTCACCCGAGTCGGCCGCGGAGCCCTCGGCTCCGCTGCCGCCGCGCGCCGCCACCAGGGCCGCCGCCTCCTCGCGCAGGTCCCGGCGGAGCTCCTTGGGCAGCGAGAAGGTGATGTGCTCGTCGGCGGCCTTGACCAGCTCGACGTCCTCGTAGCCACGCTCGGCGAGCCAGGCGAGGACCTCCTCGACGAGAACCTCGGGGACGGAGGCCCCGGAGGTGACGCCGACCGTGCTCACGCCCTCCAGCCAGGCCTCGTCGATCTCGCTCGCGAAGTCCACCAGGTACGACTCACGCGCACCGGCGAGCTTCGCGACCTCGACGAGCCGCTTGGAGTTGGAGGAGTTGCGCGAACCGACCACGACGACCAGCTCGGCCTCGGCGCCCATCTGCTTCACCGCGAGCTGACGGTTCTGCGTGGCGTAGCAGATGTCGTCACTCGGCGGGGAGATCAGCTGCGGGAACTTCTCCTTCAGGGCGTCGACCGTCTCCATCGTCTCGTCGACCGACAGGGTGGTCTGGGACAGCCAGACGACCTTGGAGGGGGCGCGGACCTCGACCTTGGCGACGTCGCCCGGGCCGTCGACGAGCTGGATGTGGTCGGGAGCCTCACCGGAGGTGCCGATGACCTCCTCGTGGCCCTCGTGCCCGATCAGGAGGATGTCGTAGTCCTCCCCCGCGAACCGGACCGCTTCCTTGTGGACCTTCGTGACCAGGGGGCAGGTCGCGTCGATCGTGGCGAGCTGCCCGCGCTCGGCCTCCTCGTGCACCACCGGCGCGACTCCGTGCGCCGAGAACATCACGATGTTGCCCGGCGGGACCTCCTCGGTCCGCTCGACGAAGACGGCGCCCTTCTTCTCCAGGGTCTGCACGACGTACTTGTTGTGGACGATCTCGTGCCGGACGTAGACCGGGGCCCCGTACTGCTCCAGGGCCTTCTCGACGGCGATCACGGCGCGGTCCACACCCGCGCAGTAGCCCCGGGGAGCGGCGAGCAGGACACGGCGGCGGGCTGGCGAAGCAGTCATGTGTCCCATCGTAAGGCCGCTCGTGAGGCCGCCCGTGAGGCTGCCTGCCGTACCGCCCCGCGCCCGCCGGAAACGCTCGGCTGCGTTGTCGGTCCCGGCCGATACTCTCGGTCGCATGGCTGTGAACACGTCCGCGGACGCCCCGCTGCCCGTCGGCGAGGTGTCGCGGCTCATCGGAGGGTGGATCGACCGGCTCGGCGCGGTGTGGGTCGAGGGGCAGATCACCCAGTTGTCGCGGCGTCCGGGTGCGGGCGTCGTCTTTCTGACGCTGCGGGATCCGTCGTACGACATCTCGGTGGGCGTGACCTGCTACCGGCAGGTGTTCGACACCGTCGCGGACGTCGTCGGGGAGGGCGCCCGGGTCGTCGTCCACGCGAAGCCGGAGTGGTACGCGCCGCGGGGGCAGCTGTCGCTGCGGGCCGTCGAGATACGGCCCGTGGGTGTCGGGGAGCTGCTGGCGCGGCTGGAGCAGTTGAAGAAGTCGCTGGCGGCGGAGGGGCTGTTCGCGGCCGAGCGGAAGAAGCCGCTGCCGTTTCTGCCGCAGCTGATCGGGCTGGTGTGCGGGCGGGCCTCGGCGGCCGAGCGGGACGTGCTGGAGAACGCCCGGCACCGGTGGCCGGCGGTCCGCTTCGAGGTGCGCAATGTCGCCGTGCAGGGGGTGCACGCGGTGGCGCAGGTCGTCCAGGCAGTGAAGGAGCTGGACGCGATCGAGGACGTCGACGTGATCATCGTCGCCCGTGGGGGCGGCAGCGTGGAGGACCTGCTGCCGTTCTCCGACGAGCAGCTGGTGCGGGCGGTCGCGGCCTGTCGTACGCCCGTGGTCTCGGCCATCGGGCACGAGCCCGACAATCCGCTGCTCGACCATGTCGCCGACCTCCGCGCCTCCACCCCCACCGACGCCGCCAAGAAGGTCGTACCGGACGTCGGCGAGGAGCTGGAGCGGGTGCGGATGCTGCGTGGGCGGGCGCGGCGGTGCGTGGAGGGGTTCGTGGAGCGGGAGGAGCGCGGGCTCGCGCACGCGCTCGCGCGGCCCGTGCTGCAGGATCCGCACCGGATGATCGACGAGCGCGCCGATCACGTCACCGCGCTGACCGACCGTTCCCGGCGCGTCCTCGGGCATCTTCTGGACCGCGCGGACTCGGAGCTGACGCACACCCACGCGCGCGTGGTGGCGCTGTCGCCGGCCGCGACGCTGAAGCGGGGGTACGCGGTGCTCCAGCGGGCCGACGGGCACGTGGTCCGGGGTCCGGGCGAGGTGACGGCGGACGAGGCTCTCCGCGCGCGGGTCGCCGAGGGCGAGTTCACGGTTCGTGTCGACAAGAAGGAAAGGCCGCATGACGAGCAAGGCTGAGGAAGCCCTCGGGTACGAGCAGGCCCGGGACGAGTTGATCGAGGTCGTACGACGTCTGGAGGCGGGGGGTACGACGCTGGAGGAGTCGCTCGCCCTGTGGGAGCGCGGGGAGGAGCTGGCCAAGGTGTGCCGGCGCTGGCTGGAGGGCGCGCGGGCACGGCTGGACGCGGCGCTGGCCGAGGAGGAGGAAGCGGACGGCGAGTGAGCGCGGCGGCGGGGTGCCGCTGTGAGCCGGGTCACCCGCGCCCGCCTTTTGTTGAAACTTGAACCTCTCCTCGCGTACGGTCGTCGATGTCAGCCGATCCGGACCACGGTCCGGAACGGAGTCAGGCGCCCCACCCCGAGGAAGTTCAGGCATGTCTCTCGTTCTTGACCCCGCCGCCCAGGACCTGCTGTTCCGCGATGCCCACACCGCGAACACCTTCACGGACGAGCCGGTGACCGACGAGCAGGTCCAGGCGATCTACGACCTGGTCAAGTTCGGCCCGACCGCCTTCAACCAGACCCCCCTGCGCATCACCCTGGTCCGCTCGGCCGAGGCCCGCGAGCGGCTGGTCCAGCACATGGCCGACGGCAACAAGGCCAAGACCTCCACCGCCCCGCTGGTCGCGATCCTCTCCGCGGACAACGAGTTCCACGAGGAGCTGCCGACCCTGTTCCCGGCCTTCCCGCAGGCCAAGGACCTGTTCTTCGCCGAGCGCGCGGCCCGCGAGGGTGCCGCCGGGATGAACGCCGCCCTGCAGGCCGCCTACTTCATCATCGGTGTCCGCGCCGCCGGTCTGGCCGCCGGCCCGATGACCGGCCTGGACTTCGAGGGCGTCCGCAAGGAGTTCCTCGACGACGACCACACCCCGTTGATGGTGATCAACATCGGCAAGCCCGGCCCGGACGCCTCCTTCCCGCGTTCCCCGCGCCTCGCCTACGACCAGGTCGTCACCACCGTCTGAGCGGGTCGAGACACGCGAGAGGCCCCCAACCGGACGGTCGGGGGCCTCTTCGTGCGTCAGCAGGGGCTCATGCCGTCTTCAGCGCCTTCGCCATCTCCGTCAGACGGTCGAACGACGCCGTGCCCGCGACGACCGTCGTCGAGCCGTCGGTTCCCTGCAGGACGAGCGCGTCGTAGCGGCCGCCGGTGTAGCGGGTCCAGGTACGGCCGGCGATGTCCTGCGTGACCTTGGTCGCCCGCCCGCCCTGGCTCGCCTCCTCGATGAACTCCGCGCGCTTCCGGGTCGACTGCTCGATGGCGACGTACTCCCCGTCGGGAGCGTGGAAGCCGAGATGCCAGGCGTCGGACTCGGCACCCCGGAAGCGCACGGAGGTGGCCTTCCAGCTGTCGGGCAGGCCCTCGGGCGCGGCCACCGGGTACGACGCCGCACGTCGCGCCGTGAGCAGCTCGACGCGGTAGTCGACCCGCTTGACGTCGGGAGCGGTCTCGTCGTGCGGGACGAAGAGGTAGATCACATACGCCGCGATGACGATGACACCCAGGGAGAGAATCATGTCCCGGGCCGTTTTCTGCTTGCCGTTCGAACCTGCCACGCGCCCTATCGTCGCAGGTGCCCGATCCGCTCATCCGTGGGGTCCCCTGCTCATTTTGTCGGACTGGCGATAGAGTCGAGGATCGAACCCTCATCCGGCCGTCGTCGTATCAGAAAGGTGCGCTCCGATGACCGAGAATCATCATCTGCCGTCCGAGCTCGATGTCCCTTCCGAGGCCCCCGACCGCAACCTCGCCCTGGAACTGGTCCGTGTGACCGAGGCCGCCGCGATGGCCGCGGGCCGCTGGGTGGGGCGCGGTGACAAGAACGGCGCCGACGGTGCCGCGGTGCGCGCGATGCGGACCCTCGTCTCGACCGTCTCGATGAACGGCGTCGTCGTCATCGGCGAGGGCGAGAAGGACGAGGCGCCGATGCTGTTCAACGGTGAGCGGGTCGGCGACGGGACCGGGCCGGAGGTGGACATCGCCGTCGACCCGATCGACGGGACGACGCTGACGGCCAAGGGCATGCCCAACGCGATCGCCGTCCTCGCGGCGACCGAGCGGGGCGCGATGTTCGACCCGTCCGCCGTGTTCTACATGGACAAGCTGGTCACCGGCCCGGAGGCCGCCGAGTTCGTCGACATCAACGCGCCCGTCGAGGTCAACATCCGCCGGGTCGCCAAGGCCAAGCGGGCCACCCCGGAGGACGTCACCGTCGTCATCCTGGACCGGCCGCGGCACGAGGGCATCATCAAGGAGATCCGGGACACCGGGGCGCGCATCAAGCTGATCTCCGACGGTGATGTGGCCGGCTCGATCCTGGCGCTGCGCGAGGGCACCGGTATCGACCTGCTGCTCGGCATCGGCGGTACGCCGGAGGGGATCATCTCGGCCTGTGCCGTGAAGTGCCTGGGCGGCACCATCCAGGGCAAGCTGTGGCCCAAGGACGACGAGGAGCGGCAGCGGGCGGTCGACGCGGGGCACGATCTCGACCGGGTGCTGACGACCGAGGACCTGGTCAAGGGCGAGAACGTGTTCTTCGTCGCGACCGGGATCACCGACGGGGAGTTGCTGCGGGGGGTGCGGTATCGGTCGGAGACCGCGACGACCGACTCGATCGTGATGCGGTCACGGTCGGGGACGGTTCGGCGGATCGACTCCGAGCATCGGCTCAGCAAGCTTCGCGCTTACTCCGCGATTGATTTCGATCGGGCGAAGTAGCCGGGGGCTTGTGGTGCGCTGACGGGTGCGGGTGCGTTGTGGCTGGTCGCTCCCCCACTCTCGGCTTCGCTCGAGCGGGGGGACCCCCATCGCGGCGAAGCCGCAGATCGATACAGCCCCGCGCCCCTGAACTGGCGCACCTCCCCGCATGCCGAAAAGTGGGCGCCCCCCGGTGCGGAGGGGGGCGCCCACTTTTGCATGTGGCCGTCAGCCCGCCTGCGCTATGCGGTCCGTCGCCCGGGCTGCCTTCTTCAGTTCCATGTCGCGGCGGCGGCGTCGGGCCAGGACGACTCGGCGTTCGGCGGCGGTGAGGCCGCCCCAGACGCCGTAGGGCTCGGGCTGGAGCAGGGCGTGCTCGCGGCACTCCACCATGACGGGACAGCGGGCGCAGACCCGCTTCGCGGCCTCTTCGCGGGAGAGGCGGGCGGCGGTGGGTTCCTTGGAGGGGGCGAAGAACAGGCCTGCCTCGTCACGGCGGCACACCGCCTCGGTGTGCCAGGGAGCGTCTTGGTCGCGCGCTGGCACCCGCTGGGCCGGAACAGCGGCGACCTGCAGGGACGAATGCGGCGGTTGCAGCACGGGTCTACTCCTGACGACGGCTTCGCGAGCGAGAGACGATGCAGCAAGGCCTACCCGCTGTGCGCGCGCCTATGCACTCGGTCCCGAACCGCTGGGTTCCGGGGAGTCGTGCGCGGTCCCGTGGGGTGTGAGGGTCCCTGGGGGCGCGGCGCGATTCACGACCGTCAACGGTCCAGGTGTTTGCGCAAACCCTTGTCGACCTTGCGCTGCACGCGATCGAGAATGTCCGCGACGAGCCTGCCGCGCTTCGGCCGGCCCTCGATGCTGCCGAGCACCGCCCAGCCGTCGACATAGACCACAGGGGCGTCGGGCTCGGGCGAGTCGAGGGCGTCCACCTCGAAGTTGCCGAGGACGCCGCCGCCGGTGCCGCGCAGCGACACGTTCTCCGGGACGCGGACCTCGACGTTGCCGAAGACGGCCCAGGCCTTGATCATGACCTGCTGGTACTCGAAGAGCGCCTCGCTGAGGTCGATCTCGACGCTGCCGAAGATCGCGTACGCGTGGATACGGCGGCCCGCGCGCCAGCGGCCCCGGCGGCTGGCGCTGCTGAAGACCGCGACCACGTTGTCGTCGGGGTCGGCGGGGATGGCTCCGGCGGCGGGGTGGCTCGGGGCTCCGCCGGGTGCCGTACGGCGGGCGTGGGCGGCGGGCAGGTCCCGTATGAAGACCTCCAGTTCGCCGACGGTCTTGGCGGCCAGTACGCCTTCCACGCGCTCGGCGTGCTCGTCGGCGGTGAGCCGGCCCTCGGCGAGGGCCTCGCGGAGGATGTCGGCGACACGGTCGCGGTCGGCGTCCGACGCTCGCAGCTGGGCGGGCGGGGGCGGTGTGGGGGCGGCAGCGGTCTGCTTCTGAAGGTCCACGGGACCAGCGTACCCAAACACGATAGATCGCGATACCCCCACTCCAACTGAGCCTTACCTCACAAGCTCCGTGTCAGAGGCAGGTTCTACGCTGGTGAGGCCCGCCGGTGTCGGCGGGCCGCCGTCTGCAGAGTGAGGAATGGGCTGCGATGCCTGAGTTCGCGTACACCGATCTGCTCCCCATGGGAGAGGACACCACCCCGTACCGGCTGGTGACCTCCGAGGGTGTCTCCACCTTCGAGGCCGACGGGCGGACGTTCCTCAAGGTGGAGCCGGAGGCGCTGCGCAAGCTCGCCGCGGAGGCCGTCCACGACATCCAGCACTATCTGCGGCCGGCCCACCTCGCGCAGCTGCGGCGGATCATCGACGACCCGGAGGCCTCCAGCAACGACAAGTTCGTCGCGCTGGACCTGCTGAAGAACGCGAACATCGCGGCGGCGGGCGTGCTGCCGATGTGCCAGGACACCGGCACGGCGATCGTCATGGGCAAGCGCGGACAGAACGTGCTGACCGAGGGCGGCGACGAGGAGGCCCTGAGCCGGGGCATCTACGACGCGTACCTCAACCTCAACCTGCGGTACTCGCAGATGGCTCCGCTCACCATGTGGGAGGAGAAGAACACCGGCTCCAACCTCCCGGCCCAGATCGAGCTGTACGCCACCGACGGCGGCGCGTACAAGTTCCTGTTCATGGCGAAGGGTGGCGGCAGCGCCAACAAGAGCTTCCTCTACCAGGAGACGAAGGCCGTCCTAAACGAGGCCTCCATGATGAGGTTCCTGGAGGAGAAGATCCGTTCACTGGGTACGGCCGCGTGCCCGCCGTACCACCTGGCGATCGTCGTCGGCGGTACGTCCGCCGAGTACGCGCTGAAGACCGCGAAGTACGCCTCCGCGCACTACCTGGACGAGATCCCGGCCGAGGGCTCGCCGCTCGGGCACGGCTTCCGGGACAAGGAGCTGGAGGAGAAGGTCTTCGAGCTGACGCAGAAGATCGGCATCGGCGCGCAGTTCGGCGGCAAGTACTTCTGCCACGACGTGCGGGTGGTGCGGCTGCCGCGGCACGGCGCGTCCTGCCCGGTCGCCATCGCCGTGTCCTGCTCCGCCGACCGCCAGGCCGTCGCGAAGATCACGGCGGAGGGCGTCTTCCTGGAGCAGCTGGAGACCGACCCGGCGCGGTTCCTGCCGGACACGACGGACGAGCACCTCGACTCCTCCGACGAGGACGTGGTCCGCATCGACCTCAACCAGCCGATGGACGACATCCTCGCCGAGCTGACCAAGTACCCGGTCAAGACCCGCCTCTCCCTCTCCGGGCCGCTGGTCGTCGCCCGCGACATCGCGCACGCCAAGATCAAGGAGCGGCTGGACGCGGGTGAGGAGATGCCGCAGTACCTGAAGGACCACCCGGTGTACTACGCGGGCCCGGCCAAGACCCCCGAGGGCTACGCGTCCGGCTCCTTCGGCCCGACGACCGCCGGCCGGATGGACTCCTACGTGGAGCAGTTCCAGGCGGCGGGCGGCTCCAAGGTGATGCTGGCCAAGGGCAACCGGTCGCAGCAGGTCACCGACGCGTGCGGGAGCCACGGCGGCTTCTACCTCGGGTCCATCGGCGGGCCCGCCGCGCGGCTCGCCCAGGACTGCATCAAGAAGGTCGAGGTCGTCGAGTACGAGGAGCTCGGTATGGAGGCCGTCTGGAAGATCGAGGTCGAGGACTTCCCGGCGTTCATCGTCGTCGACGACAAGGGCAACGACTTCTTCAAGGATCCGGCTCCGGCGCCGACGTTCACGACCATTCCGGTACGGGGGCCCGGGCTGGCGTAGTGCCTCTGGCGCGGCGGGGGATGGATTTCGCCCCCCGCCGCCCCTACCCGTCCCGTCCCCAGGGGCTGCCGCCCCTTCGACCCCGCCCAGGGGGCTCCGCCCCCTGACCCCCCGTACGGCCCGAAGGGCCTCGTCCTCAAACGCCTGACACTGAATGGTGCCGCCGGACGAACAAGTCCTCGATCCCCGTGCGGGGGCCCGGACTCGGCTGAGCCGGCAGAGACACCCCAGAGAGCCCCTGGCCGACGCCAGGGGCTCTCCCCGTCCCACAGGGTCGGGTGTGGAAATACCACGGTGGTTGTACAACCCGGCGGCTACCGCGCGCGGTGGAGCGGGAGTTCCAACCCTTGTGGGACGCGTCAGCCGTGGCATCGCTCCTACTGTCTGGGCACAGCGAGCGGCACGGCCCGTCGAGCGGAGCCGGGCTCGCAGACCAGGACGCACAGTCATCCACACGATCGAAATGGGACACCTGTGAGTACACGTGTGAAGAGAGCCCGGCTGGCCGCGGGCGTTGTCGGCACGCTGACCGCCGCCACACTCGCGCTGAGCACCTCGCCGGCCGCGGCAAGCGGCACCTACAGCGGGCGCGCGTATGTCTACGGCGCGGGCACCTGGACCGACGACTGGGTGGACGAGGGCATCCTGTCGACCAGCACGAACACGTCGTCCAACGCCACCTGCCTGTGGCAGAAGATCCTCTGGGCGGATGGCGCCATCGAAACGGACGGCACGAAGTTCGACGCCGGGGACATCGACGGCCACTTCGGATCGAACACCAAGGCCGCGACCGCGAGCTGGCAGAACACCACGGGCCTGACCGCTGACGGAGTGGTCGGCAAGGAAACCTTCGGAGCCGCGATCCGCGTGTCTTCCGGCTCCTACGGGCTGTTCGACCTGACCGCCGACGGTGCCGTGGACACCTACATCGGCTTCGACCACACGATCAGCGTCACCCGCGACAGTGACGGCCGGTACCACTTCTACGACGGCAGCGGCGACGCGCGGATCGCCGGCTACGACTACCTGAGCTGCACCTGACACCACCTCGATGCGCCCAGGATGCCCCGTTCATCGTGGGCGCACCGTTCGTCGGGGGCACACGACCGCGACCTGTGCCGAGGTTGCGAGGAAGAAGAGCAGGGTGAGGCCACCGACGACGGGAGCGGCGGAGATGAGCATCCACCACTCCACCGACCGCGGTAGCCGCGCCGATCCGCAACTTCCGTGGTACCGCGGAAGGTTGACGCCGCCGCACCCGCGCCGGCGTTACCCTGCGGCGATGCGCATGCGTACATCCCGCCCGCTCGCCGTCGACACGGTGATCGTCTTCGTCATGGTCTGGGTGGCCGTCCGGCTGGGACAGGAATCGGCGGCGCACGGCTGGCCGGAACCTGACGCGCGCGCCTATGTGCTGCTTGCCCTGGCGCATCTGCCTGTCGTTCTGCGGCGCAGGGCACCGCTCGTGGTGTTCGCGGCCGTGCAATGCGCAAGCATCGCCTACATCGGCCTGGGGTACTGGCCGGTGGTGTCCGCGTTCGGCTCGCTGCTCGCGCTGCACACGGTGGCGTCGACGCACTCGACGCGGACCGCCCTCTGCTGCGCGGCCGTGATGACCGCCAAGTGGGTGTACGCCGCAGCGATCAGCGACAGCCTGTCCACG
Organism: Streptomyces sp. T028; assembly: GCF_048159505.1. Classification (NCBI taxonomy): domain Bacteria; kingdom Bacillati; phylum Actinomycetota; class Actinomycetes; order Kitasatosporales; family Streptomycetaceae; genus Streptomyces; species Streptomyces sp. T028. The sequence goes on along the minus strand of NZ_JBLRVZ010000005.1, from coordinate 175,518 downwards.
GTGCTGGTCGTCGGCCAGGCCCTGCTGTTCAGCTTGGTGCTGGTGTGGTCCGGTACTCTGGCCCGCCGCTCCCGCGAACTCGCTCAGCGGCTCCGCGCGGAGCAGGCCGAGCGGACCCGCCGTGAGGTCACCGAGGAACGCGGGCGCATAGCACGGGAGCTGCATGACGTCGTCGCCCACCACATGGCGGTGATCTCCGTGCAAGCAGGCCTGGCCCGGTTCGTCCTCGACTCCGATGCCGCCACGGCCCGGAACGCGCTCACCACCATCGAGGACACCAGCGGCGAAGCCCTGGAGGAGCTGCGGCGGATGTTGAAGGTATTGCGGGAACACGATCTGGGCGGTGAGGAGTCAGCCGCGCCCATGCCCACCCTCGCCCGCCTCGACGATCTGGTCGAGCGGGTCAGGGCCGGCGGCGTCCCCGTCGAGCTGAGTGTCCAGGGCACCGCGCGCCGCCTCACCCCGGGCGTGGAGCTGTGCGCGTACCGCGTCGTCCAGGAGGCACTGACCAACGTCCTCAAGCACACCAACCACGCGGGCGCACAGGTGCGGCTCGACTACCGGCAGCGTGAACTGACCGTCAGTGTCACCGACAACGGAGCTGAGGTGATGCCGGCCGAACTCCCGACAGGCGGTGGACACGGCTTGATCGGCATGCGGGAGCGGGCCAGGCTCTACGGCGGGACGATCAGCGTCGGCCCACGCCCCGAGGGGGGTTTCGCGGTCCGCCTGAGCCTGCCGACCGCGGCGACCGGCGCACAGCGGGGAGGCGAGCAAACGAAATGACCAGAGTGCTCGTGGTCGACGATCAGTTCCTCATCCGCGCCGGGCTCGTCGGCCTGCTCAACGCCGCGCCCGGCTTCGAGGCCGTGGGCGAGGCGGCAGACGGCGAGGAGGCGGTGCGGCTGGCCGCCACGACTCGGCCCGACGTGATCCTGATGGACATCAGCATGCCCGGCATGAACGGCATCCAGGCCACACAGCGCATCCTCGCCGAGGCGGCCGACCCCGCACCCCGGGTACTGGTCCTTACCACCTTCGACCTCGACGAGTACGTGTACGGGGCACTGCGCGCTGGAGCTTCCGGCTTCCTGCTCAAGGACTCAGGGCCCGAACGGCTGCTGGCGGCGGTCGCCGCGGTCGGCGCCGGCGACGCGCTGTTCGCACCCACCGTGACCCGCCGACTGGTCGAGGCGTTCGCCCGCCAGAACCACGAAGCGGATGGTGCCAACCCCCCGCCGGACCTCGAAACCCTGACGACCCGCGAGGTCGAGGTCCTCAAGCTCGTCGCGCGTGGCCTGTCCAACCCGGAGATCGCCGACCGTCTCTGCATCAGCGAAGCGACGGTCAAGACCCACCTCAACCGCATCATGGCCAAGCTGAACCTGGACAGCCGCGCCCAGACAGTCGTGGTGGCCTATGAGACAGGGCTGGTGACACCGGGAGGGTAGGAGAGGCACGCGGCAGGTCACCTCCATGGGAACAGCGGGCGCGTCCGCGATGCTGTCCTGTGTGGAGGTGATCGTCGATGGCCGACGAGCAGGACAAGGGCGGGTACCGGATCGAGCACGACTCCATGGGTGAGGTGCGGGTGCCGGCGGACGCCAAGTGGCGGGCGCAGACGCAGCGGGCCGTGGAGAACTTTCCCGTGTCCGGGCAGCGGATCGAGCGGGCGCACATCGAGGCGCTGGCGCGGATCAAGGGTGCCGCCGCGAAGGTGAACGCCGAGCTCGGGGTGCTCGACAAGGAGGTGGCCGCGGCGATCCAGGACGCGGCCGCGGAGGTCGCCGAGGGGAAGTGGGACGCGCACTTCCCGGTGGACGTGTTCCAGACCGGGTCCGGGACCTCGTCCAACATGAACACCAACGAGGTCCTCGCCACGCTCGCGAGTGAGCGGCTCGGCCGGGCCGTCCACCCCAATGATCATGTCAACGCGTCGCAGTCGTCCAACGACGTCTTCCCCTCCTCCATCCACATCGCCGCCACCGCCGCCGTCACCCGGGATCTGATCCCGGCCCTTGAGCACCTCGCCGACGCCCTCACCCGCAAGGCCGAGGAGTTCGCCGACGTCGTGAAGTCGGGGCGGACCCATCTCATGGACGCCACGCCCGTGACGCTGGGACAGGAGTTCGGCGGGTACGCCGCGCAGGTGCGGTACGGCGTGGAACGGCTCACCGCCTCCCTGCCGCGGCTCGCCGAGCTGCCCCTCGGCGGGACCGCCGTCGGGACCGGGATCAACACCCCGCCCGGGTTCTCCGCCGCCGTCATCGCGGAGGTCGCCCGCGTCACCGGGCTGCCGCTGACCGAGGCGCGGGACCACTTCGAGGCGCAGGGTGCCCGGGACGGGATCGTGGAGACCAGCGGGCAGCTGCGGACCATCGCGGTCTCGTTGACGAAGATCGCCAATGATCTGCGGTGGATGGCCTCGGGACCGAGGACCGGGCTCGCCGAGATCTCGCTGCCCGACCTCCAGCCCGGGTCCTCGATCATGCCCGGAAAGGTGAATCCGGTCATCCCGGAGGCCGTGCTGATGGTCGCCGCGCAGGTCATGGGCAACGACGCCACCGTCGCCGCCGCCGGAGCGGCTGGCAACTTCGAACTCAACGTCATGCTCCCGGTCATCGCCAAGAACGTGCTGGAGTCGGTCCGGCTGCTGGCGAATGTCTCGAGGCTGCTCGCCGACCGGACCGTGGACGGGATCGTGGCACACCGGGAGCGGGCCAGGGAGTACGCCGAGTCCTCCCCCTCCGTCGTCACCCCGCTCAACAAGTACATCGGCTACGAGGAGGCCGCCAAGGTCGCCAAGAGGGCGCTGGCGCAGCGCAAGACGATCCGCCAGGTCGTCCTCGAAAGCGGGTATGTGGAGGGCGGCAGGCTGACGGTCGAACAACTCGACGAAGCCCTGGATGTCCTGCGGATGACGCGCCCGTAACCTTTCCCGACGGCGCGCAGAACCGTGACGCGCGCCGCAGCGTCGTATGCCCATGGCACCTAATATCTGTGCATGGCAGACGGTGGAGCGGTGAGACGCATGGGAACTGGCGGTACGGCGGCCCACTGGGCGCCCGGGGACCGGATCCTGTGGCGCTACCGGGAGAACGGCGGCCCGGGCTTCCACATCGCCCGCCCGGTCACCGTGGTCCGCGACGACGAGGAGCTGCTCGCGGTCTGGCTGGCGCCCGGCACCCAGGTCGTCAAGCCCGTGCTCGCGGACGGCACCCCGCTGCACCAGGAGCCGCTGCCGACGCGCTACACCAAGCCGCGGACCGTCCAGCTCGACCGCTGGTTCGGCACCGGCGTGCTGAAGCTGGCCCGGCCCGGCGCCCCCTGGTCGGTGTGGCTGTTCTGGGAGCCGGGCTGGCAGTTCAAGAACTGGTACGTCAACCTGGAGCAGCCGCTTGCCCGTTGGGACGGCGGAGTGGACTCCGAGGATCACTTTCTGGACATCTGCGTGTATCCGGACCGCAGTTGGGGCTGGCGCGACGAGGACGAGTTCGCGCAGGCCCAGCAGGACGGACTGATGGACGCCGCCGTCGCCGAGCGGGTGCGGGAGGCGGGCCGGTCGGCGGTGGAGGCGATCGGCGCCTGGGAGGCTCCGTTCAACAAGGGCTGGCAGCACTGGCGCCCGGATCCCTCCTGGGCCGTACCGTTGCTTCCGGAGGACTGGGACCGCGTCCCGGCGCACATGTCCACATGAGACCCTTGATGCGCCCCCGGGCAGGAAACGTAGGATCGTCCTCCGCAAGACCATCGAACAGCAACTCCCGGGGCCGACACCGGGTCTGACCGAACGTCACCGAGGGGCGGCAGGACGTGAGCGAGGGGTACGAGGGCAACACCGGCGGGGCCGAAGGGACATCCGGCGCCCGCTGTCAGGGCCGCGCCCGGTCCTCCGGTGGCACAGGAACAGCCTCTGACCACGTGGGAATTCCGTTCCGGGGACAGATATTCCGGGTATCGGGTTTTCTGCGGGACCAACTGTGTGCGCGCCGCGCAGCCCCGGACGGACGGATTCGACACGCGTGACGGAGCAGCCCACCAGCTACGAACGCCCCCAGGGCGGCGACCCCGCGGAAGCCCGCGGGGCGCTCCTGCACACCCAGGCCCCGGACGCCTCGGACGCCTTACCTCCCGCCGCCTCCCAGGGCCGCGCGGAGGACGGCCCTGGCACCACCGCGTCGTGTGCCACCAGCGGGAAGGGCAGCAAGGGAAACAAGAGTGCCCAGGGAACGGATCCGGCCGGTTCACAGGCCGAGCACTCACAGCCGGCGGCCGGAGCCGAACCCGACAGCCACCGGCCACGTCCGGCGCCCGAGTCCATCCCGGCCCAGCCGGGCGGTGACACGCGCTCCGAGCGTCGTACGGGGCAAGGGGTGACGCCCGGGCGGCCCATACCGATGCGCAGGGACGGGGACCGGCTGCGTTTCGTGGGCGCCGCGACCCGGCGGATCGCCCGCGGCCTGGACCTCGACGAGATCGTGATGGGGCTGTGCCGGGCCACCGTGCCGACCTTCTCCGACGCGATACTCGTCTATCTGCGCGACCCGCTGCCGGTCGGTGACGAGCGGCCGGTGGCCGACCGCGTCATGCTGCGGCTGCGGCGCACCGACCGCATCCCGGAGGAACGCGACACCGAGACCGGCTTCGCCGCGCTCGCGCTGCCGCCGCCCGAGCCCTCCGAGCTGAGCGCCGAGTTGTCCTCCGCGATCGCCGAACTGTGCGAGGTGCGGCCCGGCGGGGCGCTCGCGGAGGTGCTGCGCGGGGTGCGCCCGGTGTTCGCCGACAGCCCGGCCGCCCGTGCCGCGCTGCCCGAACTCCTGGGCGAGGACAGCACCCTGGTCGTCCCGGGCGGCCAGCGGGCCATCCTGGCGCCGCTGCGGGGCCGTCGCCGGGTGATCGGCGCGGCGGTCTTCCTGCGCCGCCCGGAGCGCTTCCCGTTCGAGAACGACGACCTGCTGGTGGCGGCCCAGCTCGCCACACACAGCGCGCTCGGCATCGACAAGGCCGTGCTGTACGACCGTGAGGCGTACATCGCCGACGAACTGCAGCGCACCATGCTGCCGGAGCACCTCCCCCGGCCGACGGGCGTACGGCTCGCGTCCCGCTACCTCCCGGCGGCCGAGACCGCGCGGGTCGGCGGCGACTGGTACGACGCGATCCCGCTGCCCGGCAGCCGGGTGGCACTGGTCGTGGGCGATGTCATGGGGCACTCGATGACATCGGCCGCGATCATGGGCCAGCTGCGGACGACCGCCCAGACCCTCGCCGGGCTCGACCTGCCGCCGCAGGAGGTGCTGCACCACCTCGACGAGCAGGCCCAGCGGCTCGGCTCCGACCGCATGGCGACCTGTCTCTACGCCGTCTACGACCCCGTATCGCACCGCATCACGATCGCCAACGCCGGCCATCCCCCGCCGGTCCTGCTGCATCTGGGCGGCCGGGCCGAGGTGCTGCGGGTGCCGCCGGGGGCCCCGATCGGCGTGGGCGGGGTCGACTTCGAGGCCGTGGAGCTGGACGCGCCGGCCGGCGCGACACTGCTGCTGTACACCGACGGCCTGGTGGAGTCCCGGCTCCGCGACGTGGCGACCGGGATAGAGCAGCTGCGGGAGAAGCTGGCCGCGACCGCTCAGCTCACGGGGCCCGACCATCCGCCGCCGCTGGAGGCGCTCTGCGACGAGGTGCTCGACATGCTCGGGCCGGGCGACCGGGACGACGACATCGCGCTGCTCGCCGCCCGCTTCGACGGGATCGCGCCGAGCGATGTGGCGTACTGGTTCCTGGAGCCGGAGGACGCGGCACCCGGCCGTGCCCGGCGGCTGGCCCGGCGGGCGTTGTCCCGGTGGGGGATGGAGGATCTGACCGACTCCGTCGAACTGCTGGTGAGTGAGGTCGTCACCAACGCGGTGCGGTATGCCTCCCGGCCGGTCACATTGCGGCTCCTGCGCACCGACGTCCTGCGCTGTGAGGTGGGGGACGACGTGCCGCAGCTGCCGCGGTTGCGGCAGGCTCGGGCCACCGATGAGGGTGGGCGGGGGCTGTATCTGGTCAATCGGCTGGCACGGCGGTGGGGGGCTACGCGGCTCAGTACCGGCAAGGTTGTGTGGTTTGAGTTGAATCGGTCGTAGTTCGAGTGACGGCCAGTAAGCGCAAAGAGGGGGTGCCCGGTAGTCACCGGGCACCCCCTCTTTGCGCGCTTACTGGCCGTCGCCGCTCAATGGGTCCGTCGGGTTCGTCGGGTCCACTGTCGGGTCCTCGGTGCTCGGTGCGGTGGTCGTGTCGCCCGTCGGCGGATTCGTCGTAGGCGGATTCGTCGTGGGCGGATTCGTCGTGGGCGGGTTCGTCGTGGGCGCGTTGGTCGGGGTGTTGTTCGCCGTGGGGGTGTCGGAGGGGGTCGGGCTCGACGAGGGGGAGTTGGTCGGGGACGGGGACGACGTCTGGACCGCCGCGCCCTGGTCGGTCTCCAGGTCGAACTTGGTGACCTTGGTGGAGACGCCGAACATGTACGCCGCCCAGATCTGCGCGGGGAAGCCACCACCGTTGATTCGGCCCGCGACCGTGGTCAGGCCCGTCGTCGCGCCGGTCAGGGTGACCTGGGGATGCGGGGCCTTGGCGGACTCACCGAAAAGGCCGACCGAGGTGACCAGGTCCGGGGTGTAGCCGGTGAACCAGGCCGACTTGTTGTTGTCGGAGGTACCCGTCTTGCCCGCCACCTTCTGCCCCTTGCGCAGCGGGTTGTCCCGCACCGACTTCTTGGCCGTACCGTCGTCGACCACGCCGGTGAGGACCGAGGTGACCGAGTCGGCGGCCTCCCGGCTGATGACCTGGTCGCCGATGGGGTCGGTGTGCTTGAAGGACGGGTAGGCGCTGTTCTTCGCCGACGCGATGATCGCCGGCGTGACCTTCTTGCCGTGGTTGTCGAGGGTGGCGTAGACGCCGGCCATCTGCAGGGGGCTCGCGCCCATGGTGCCGAGGGTCTGGGCCGGCACCGCCTTGAGGTCCTCGGTGTCCATGCCGAGGTCGTCCGCGACCTTCAGCACGTTGTCCATGCCGACGTCGACACCCATCTGCGCGAAGACGGAGTTGATGGACTTGTTCAGCGCCGTCTGGACGGTGACGTCGCCGTAGTCCTGGTCGTCCTCGTTCTCCGGCGCGAAGCCGATGTCGCTGCCGACGACCGGGCGCTTGCTGGTGCCGTCGTAGATCGTGTCGGCGGTGATCTCGTCGCCGTCCTGCGTCTTGGCCTGCTCGTCGAAGGCCGCGGCGAGTATCACCGGCTTGAAGGTGGAGGCGGGCTGGTAGTCGGTGCGGGTGGCGTTGTTGATGTAGTGGTCGGTGTAGCCCTTGCCGCCGTACATCGCCACGACGGCGCCCGTCTTGCGGTCCACCGAGACCGCGCCGGCCTGGACGTCACCGTCGACCTTGCGCTTCTTCGCGTCGAGCTTGCTGGTCAGCTGTTCCTTGACCGCCTTCTCCAGCGCCTTCTGCTTCTTCTTGTCGATGTTGAGCTGGATGTTCCAGCCGCCCTTCTTCACCAGGGCGGCGGCCGACTCGAAGTCGTCGGCGACGCCGGTGGCGACGAGCTGCTTGGCGAGTTCGACGTTGGCCGCGTACACCATGTAGCCGACCTGGCCCTCCTGGCCCGGTGCGGCCTTCGGCTCCTTGGGCTCCGGGAACGTCATCTCCTCGCGCTCGGTCTTGTCGAGCCAGTTCTGCTCGACCATGTTGTCGAGGACGTAGTTCCAGCGGGCCTTGACCAGTCGCTTGCCGGTGTCGGAGGCGACGGCCCAGTCGTACTGGCTGGGGGCCTGGAGCAGCGCGGCGAGGTAGGCGCCCTGCTCGACGGTGAGCTTGTCGGCGTCGACGCGGTAGTAGCACTGGGCGGCGGCCTGGATGCCGTAGCAACCGCGGCCGTAGTAGCTGGTGTTGATGTAGCCGGCCAGGATGTAGTCCTTGGACTTCTCCCGGTCCAGCTTGAGCGAGATGACCAGTTCCTTCAGCTTGCGCGAGACGGTCTGTTCCTGGCTCAGGTAGTAGTTCTTGACGTACTGCTGGGTGATCGTCGAACCGCCCTGCGCGCCCTTGCCCATGAGGGTGTTGAGAACGCCTCGGGTGGTGCCCTTCAGGTCCACGCCGGCGTCCGTGTAGAAGGACTTGTTCTCGGCGGCGACGAAGGTGCGCTGGACTTTCTTGGGGACCACGGCGAGATCGACGAGCTCACGGTTGACGTCGCCGTCGCGGGTCATGATCGAGCCGTCTTCGTATTCGTAGACGTTGCTCTGGAGCTCGGCGTCGGGGTTGCCCTCGGGTATCGGGGTGCTGACGTAGAGCCAGACGAGGGCGCCGACCACGGCCGTCGTCATGATCAGGAACGCGCCGAGGATCTTCTTCCAGGTGAAGATCCGGCGTATGAGGCTCTTCTCCTTCTTACCGCCCTTGCCGCCGCCCTTGACGCCCCGGCCGCCCTTCCTGCCGGCCGCGGCCCTGCGCGCGGCCGCACGGCCGCCGGGTGCGGGACCGCCCGCGGTGTCGGCCGTCCCCGGCGCCTCGGGGGCCTCCACGGCCGAGCGCGACTCGCTGCGCGGCGGCGGGGCCTCTCTCCTCGGCGAGCGGTTCTTGGGCGCCGCGCGACGGCCACCGCTCTGCCGCGCTCGTCTCTCGTCCGCTCGTCCCATGAGTCCGCTCGCTCCGCTTCGTACTCGGCAGTCACACCAGTGCCAGGAGGCAGGTCAGCTCAGAAAGCTAACACCGTCGGCTGTGACGAAGAGGTCTCGGTCCGGTGTTCGGAGGGGGTGAGAATCAGCACCCCGCCGGGAAACCGGCACACCACGTCACCTCATTCGACGAACAGAACGCCCCGGGGGTTGCCATGCACTCATAAAGTGATATCACTTAGCTAGGAAAAAGATTACGCGGGAGCGGTGCGTACCGGCTCACGCCTGCATGAAACGGGGGGAATCACCCATGTCCACAGAGCGTTCCTCGGTGAAGGAGTTCCCCGCCCACAGCGTGGGCGGTGGGCTCGCCCTGCTCGGCGGGCTGGTCGGGCTGCTGATCGGCGCCGGGCTGATCGCCGCCGCGACCGCGGTGTCCGCGGCCGGCGGCAAGGCCGCGCTGATCGTCGGCGGCATCGCCATAGGCATCGCCGCCTTCCTGTCGATGTGCGGGCTGAACACGGTGGCGCCGGGCGAGGCGCGCGTGGTGCAGCTCTTCGGGCGCTACCGGGGCACCATCCGCGAGGACGGGCTGCGCTGGGTTAACCCCTTCACCTCGCGCGAGAAGATCTCCACCCGCGTCCGCAACCACGAGACGGCCGTCCTGAAGGTCAACGACGCGTACGGCAACCCGATCGAGCTCGCCGCCGTCGTCGTGTGGAAGGTGCAGGACACCGCACAGGCCGTCTTCGAGGTCGACGACTTCCTGGAGTTCGTCTCCACCCAGACCGAGGCGGCCGTACGGCACATCGCCATCGAGTACCCGTACGACTCCCACGACGAGGACGGGCTCTCGCTGCGCGGCAACGCCGAGGAAATCACCGAGAAGCTCGCGGCCGAGCTGCACGCGCGCGTGGAGGCGGCCGGTGTGCGGATCATCGAGTCCCGGTTCACGCATCTCGCGTACGCTCCCGAGATCGCCTCGGCGATGCTGCAGCGGCAGCAGGCGGGCGCGGTGGTCGCGGCGCGGCGGGAGATCGTGGACGGGGCCGTCGGGATGGTCGAGGCGGCGCTCACCCGGATCGCAGAGCAGGACATCGTGGAACTGGACGAGGAGCGGAAGGCGGCGATGGTGTCCAACCTGATGGTGGTGCTGTGCGGGGACCGGGCGCCGCAGCCCGTGCTGAACACCGGGACCCTCTACCAGTGACGGTTCCCTCCGGGGGTCCGGCCCCTCGACGTCGACCGCAGCGCAAGCAGGTGCTGCTGCGGCTGGATCCCGCGGTGTACGACGCGCTGGCGCGGTGGGCCGGGGACGAGCTGCGCTCCGCCAACGCGCAGATCGAGTTCCTGCTGCGGCGGGCTCTCGCGGAGGCCGGGAGGCTGCCGCGGGACACCGGGCCGATTCCTCGCCGCGGGCGGCCCCCTGGGGGCTCCGCCCCCAGACCCCCGTCGGCCTGAACGGCCTCGTCCCCGATCTCCCCCAGAGGGGGGACCCCCAGACGGGCTGGTTGGCTGTAGCAGAACGGTGACAATAGGCGCCCACCTGCACGCCCCCACACCCCGCCACCACCTACACACTCCGCGTATACACCCCGGGTATACACCGCGTGTACAGTCCTCCCCATGTCCATCGGTCACACCCTCCTGGGACTCCTGGAGTCCGGGCCCCGACACGGTTACGACCTGAAGCGGGCCTTCGACGAGAAGTTCGGTCACGACCGGCCGCTGCACTACGGCCAGGTCTACTCGACGATGTCGCGGCTGCTGAAGAACGGCCTCGTCGAGGTCGACGGCATCGAGGCCGGCGGCGGGCCCGAGCGCAAGCGGTACGCCATCACCGACGCCGGGATCACCGACGTAGAGCGCTGGCTCGCCACGCCCGAGAAGCCCGAGCCGTACCTGCAGTCGACCCTGTACACGAAGGTCGTCCTCGCGCTGCTCACCGAGCGCGACGCGGCCGACATCCTCGACACCCAGCGGGCGGAGCACCTGCGCAGCATGCGCATCCTGACCGACCGCAAGCGCAAGGGTGATCTGGCCGACCAGCTCATCTGCGACCACGCCCTGTTCCATCTCGAGGCCGACCTGCGCTGGCTGGAGCTCGCCGCCGCGCGCCTCGACAAGCTGAAGGCCACGGTGACCGCATGAACGCTCCCGGGGGATCCCTGCTCGTCGCCGAGGACCTGAAGAAGGCGTACGGGCCGACCATGGCGCTGGACGGCGCCGAGTTCTCCATCCACCCCGGCGAGGTCGTCGCGGTGATGGGCCCGTCCGGGTCCGGCAAGTCGACGCTGCTGCACTGCCTCGCCGGCATCGTGACGCCCGACTCCGGCTCGATCCTGTACGACGGGCAGGACCTGGCGACGATGAACGACACCGGGCGCAGCCGCCTGCGGCGCTCGGAGTTCGGGTTCGTGTTCCAGTTCGGGCAGCTCGTGCCGGAACTGACCTGTGTGGAGAACGTGGCCCTGCCGCTGCGGCTGAACGGCACCGCGCGCAAGCAGGCCGAGCGCACCGCCCTGGGGTGGATGGAGCGGCTGGAGGTCGACGACCTCGCCAAGAAGCGGCCGGGTGAGGTCTCCGGCGGGCAGGGGCAGCGGGTCGCGGTGGCGCGCTCGCTGGTCACCAGCCCGCGGGTCGTCTTCGCCGACGAGCCGACCGGCGCGCTGGACTCGCTCAACGGCGAGCGCGTGATGGAACTTCTCACCGAGGCGGCCCGGTCCGCCAACGCGGCCGTGGTGCTGGTGACGCACGAGGCGCGGGTGGCCGCCTACTCCGACCGCGAGATCGTCGTACGGGACGGGAAGTCGCGGGACATGGAGCGGGTCGTATGAACGCGCGCCAGTGGACGAGGGATCTCGCCCTGGGGGTCCGGTTCGCCTTCGCGGGCGGCCGGGAAGGGTGGATCCGGGCCACGCTGACGGCGGTCGGCGTCGGGCTCGGTGTGGCGGTGCTGCTGCTGGCCGCCGCGCTGCCCGGGGTGATCGTCGAACGGCACTCGCGTGAACAGGCCCGTTCCGACTACTCGTTCACAGCCGAGGAGCCGAAACCCGCGGACAACAGCCTGCTGATCGCGCAGTCCGACACGACGTTCCGTTCGAAGGACGTGCGCGGCCGGCTGCTGGAAGCGGAGGGGCCGCGCGCCCCGCTGCCGCCCGGCGTCGACGCGTTCCCGGCGAAGGGCGAGATGGTCGTCTCCCCCGCGCTGAAGCGGCTGCTCGCCTCGGACGGCGCGAAGCTGCTGCGGGAGCGCGTGCCGTACCGGATCGTCGGGACCATCACGGAACCCGGTCTGGTCGGTTCGCAGGAACTCGCCTACTTCGCCGGCGCCACCGGGCTCGACACCGAGGACCCCGGCGTTGCCCGGCTGACGCGGTTCGGGATTCCCAACCCGGAGCCCGAGAAGGCCGACCCCGTACTGGTGCTGCTGAGCGTCGTGATGATCACGGTCCTGCTGATGCCGGTCGCGGTGTTCATCGCGGCGGCCGTGCGGTTCGGCGGCGAGCGGCGGGACCGGCGGCTCGCGGCACTGCGGCTGGTGGGCTCCGACGGCGGGATGACCCGGCGGGTCGCGGCGGGCGAGGCAATGGCCGGCGCACTGCTCGGTCTGGTCCTCGGCACGGCGTTCTTCCTGCTCGGACGGCAGGTGGTGGGCTCCGTCGAGGTGCTGGGCATCAGCGTCTGGCCCAGCTACCTCAACCCCTCGCCCGCCCTCGCCGCGCTGGTCGCGATCGCGGTGCCGGCCGCCGCCGTACTCGTCACCCTCCTCGCCCTGCGCGGCGTGGTGATCGAGCCGCTCGGTGTGGTGCGCGCGGCGAAGCCCGCCCGGCGCCGGCTGTGGTGGCGGCTGCTGCTGCCGCTGGCCGGTCTCGCCATGCTCTATCCGATGATGGGCCAGGGCCGCGATGAAGGGGACTTCAACCAGTACCTGGTGGTCGGCGGTGTCCTGCTGCTGCTGGTCGGTGTGACCGCGCTGCTCCCGTGGCTGGTGGAGCGCGTCGTGGCCCGGCTCGGCGCGGGCGGGGTCGCCTGGCAACTGGCCGTACGGAGACTGCAGTTGAGCAGCGGTACGGCGGCCCGCATGGTCAACGGCATCGCGGTGGCGGTGGCCGGGGCGATCGCGCTCCAGATGCTGTTCGCCGGCGTCGACGACCAGTACACCAAGCCCAGCAAGGAGGACCTCTCCCGGGCACAGATGCAGGTGACCATTCCCCGGGGCACGCCGCTGGCGGACGCCGCCCGGCGGTTCGAGGACACCAAGGGCGTACGGCGGGTCATCGCGCTGTCGGAGGGCTATCTCGGCGACGCCCCCTCGACGACCGGCGACGGCGCGAAATACGGCACCCAGCTGGCCGTGGGCGACTGCGCGGCTCTGCGCGAGGTGGCGAAGCTGCCCTCCTGCAAGGACGGTGACATCTTCCTGGGCGACGGCGACGACTACTCGACCGACGGACCGCTGCTGAACAAGCCCGGCAAGAAGCTGTACCTCGAGGACGGCGACAAGGTGGTCACCTGGACGGTGCCGGCCGGCATCCAGCAGGTGACGGCGGTGGAGGACCTGTACGGCGGTCTGCGCGGCGGCTTCCTGATGACCCCGGGCGCGATGCCCCGGAACTTCGCGGGCATGATCTCCGGGCAGATCTACCTCTCGATCGACGACTCGGTACCCGACGCCCGCGAGTACACCCTCAACACCGCCGCCGCCGTGGACCCGCTGGCGAGTCCGATGGTCTGGTCGGCGACCGAGACGTCCCGGAGGTACGAGTCGATCCGCACCGGGCTGTTCGTCGGCGCGATCTGTGTGCTGGCGCTGATCGGGGCGAGCCTGCTGGTGTCGCAGCTGGAGCAGCTGCGCGAGCGCCGCAAACTGCTGTCGTCCCTGGTCGCCTTCGGCACCCGGCGCCGCACGCTGAGCCTGTCGGTGCTGTGGCAGACGGCGATCCCGATCGGGCTCGGCCTGCTGCTGGCCTCGGTGGTGGGGCTCACGCTGGGCGCGGTGCTGCTGCGGATGACCGACCAGCCGGTGGGTGTGAACTGGGAGGTCGTGCTGTCGATGACCGGCATCGGCGCGGCCGTCGTCCTGCTGGTGACGCTGCTGAGCCTGCCGCCGCTGCTGCGGCTGATGCGGCCGGAGGGGCTGCGCACGGAGTGATCCGGAGGGCCCCTCGGCGAGGGTGACCTGGAGGGCCCCTCGGCGAGGGGCCCTCCGGCCGTTCACAGCTGGTGACCGGGTCACAGCTGGTACTCCCGCACCACCCTTCGCACCTGCGCGAACAGCATGCCCACGTTGACGGACTTGCGGCAGACGACCACCGCGACGACGTCCTGTTGCTCGTTCATCCTCACGAACAGGTGGGTGAGGTTGTCGCTGTTGACGAGGATCTCCTGGAAGAAGTGGTTGTCGCTCTGGATGCCGCGCCGCTCCTTGAAGACGTCCTCGATCATGACGACCGTGCGGCCCTGGAACAGGTCGAGCGTCGCGCCCGCCAGCAGGTCGAGGACCTCGGGCGGGTGGTTGTCGACCGTCTCGTAGGACAGCAGCATTCCGGTGGACATGTCGACGACGCCGGAGGCGACGCAGTCGGGTGCATCCGTACGCAGTGACTTGACCAGGCCCATCACCTGATCGGAGAAACCGGGGGTCATACGCTTCGTCGCCATCCCTTCAGACTCCTTCGGCGGTTTTCTCGGTGAGGATCAGATCGATGCGGCGCAGGGCCGGCTGGGTCGCCCGGTGCAGGCGCTCCACATCCATTCCCTCGTCTCCGAGTACGACCATCAGCGCGGTGTCGCCGACGGCGTAGAACGCGGCGCAGCCGTGGCTGCCGTAGGTCACCGTGCGGTGCAGGGCGCCGCGGGCGGTCGCCTCGGAGGTACGGCGGGCGAGGCCGAGACCGGCCGCGGCGAGGGCGGCGAGGCCCTCCGGGTCGATCGAGTCGGCCGTGTCGGCGGCGATGAGCAGCCCGTCGGCCGCGGCGAGGGCGGTGTCGGTGATACCGGTCACCTGCTCGCGCAGACCGCGCATCTCGTGCGCGAGGGCTTTGTGGTCCATGAATGCAACTCCCCTGATTCTGATCGCATCTGTCCGTCTGTTTTCTGTGGGGGATGGAATTTCCGGGTGGGGCCGACAGTGCAGCTGGTCGCCTGTTTTTCGCCTCGCCTCTTCCGCCTCGCCTATTTCGCCTCGCCTATTTCGCCGTGGGATTGCGGAGGCGGAAGAAGTCCTTCCAGCCGGTGCCGCCGCCGTTGTCCTCGTCGTTGTTCCCGTCGTTGTTCTCGTCGCGTTCCGGGGCGAGGGCCTCGTTGATGCCGCTGGCGCCCGGGCGACGGCGGGGCAGGACGGCCGGCTCGGGGGACGGTTCGGGCCACGCGACGAGGGCGGGCGGCGGCGGGGGCGGTGCCGGTTCCCGGGGCCGTACGCCCTGGCCGCCGGGCGGCAGCCGCACCGGTATCGGCGTGGGCGCGTCCCCGCACTCCAGCAGCCCCTCCCCCAGCATCCGGGCCACCGCCACGGTGACCGTGTAGACCCCGCGCCCGGTACGGAAGGCGAGGTCGCGGGCGGTGCGCCGACCGTCGGCGTGGGTGAGCAGCTCACGCTGGATCGGGCCGAGGCTGTCGGCGGCGTAGGAGAGGGAGCCGGGCACGGGACGCTCCCGCTCGGGGCGTACCGGGTACGGCATCGAGAGCAGCGCCGACAGCTTGCGGGCCGCTTCCTGGAGCAGCCGGGTGGGCGCCTCGCCGATGACGACCGGGGCGGGCGGCGGCCCGGTCGCCGGACCGCGTTCGCAGCCGTTGACGCTGCCCGCCACGACCGCGAACGCGGCGTCCTGAAGGGCCATCGCGCACACCACGCGGAGCTGGGCGGCGCCCGCGTAGCCGTGGGCGATCAGCCCGGCGACCGGCCAGCGCGCGCCGCCGGACTCGCGCACCAGGGCCGCCCAGTCCTCGCCGGCGATGCGCCCGGAGCGCAGCAGCAGCGCCTCCGCGCCGGGCGCGCCCGGCGACTCGACCGCGGCGATCAGCCCGCCGTTCAGATGGAAGATGCCGCCGGGTGAACCCGCCACCCGCAGCTCGCCCGTGAACCCCTCGCGCACGCACGCGGCAAGGGCGCGTGCCAGCAGCTCGTAGCCCGACATCACTCCCCTTGTCCTGTCGCACATACGCCTGACGCGTACCGCTGAGGGGGGAATGTCTATCAGCCCGGGCGCATGTCCCAGCCGGGGATTTGCTACCTGCTCCGACCTGACGGAAGTTGTCTCGTCGGGTTGTTCAAATATCGTTGTTCGACGCTCATTTGACCGAATTCAGATGAGCGTTGCAGGTGAGGTCTAAGGAGCCTCGTCCTCGTTCTCAGGCGCCCGACGGGCCGGGTCGCCCGTCGGTGGGCCGACAGGGGCCACCTCCAGCGCCGTTGCCCCCCTGGGGCGCGGTGACGTCCGTAGGGCCGGTTCCTGGGCGTACGCCTTCAGGTAGCCCGCCACCGTGTTCGTCACCGCCACCAGGGGTACGGCGACCACCGCGCCGCCGATGCCGGCCACGATGCCGCCGGAGGCCACCGCCAGGACCACCGCGAGCGGGTGGACGCGGACCGCGCGGCCGAGGATGAAGGGCTGGAGGATGTGGCCCTCGATCTGCTGCACGGCGAGGACCACGGCGAGGGTCATGACCGCGGTGAACACGCCCTGGGTCACCAGCGCAACGACCACCGCCAGCGCGCCGGAGGCGACCGCGCCGACCAGCGGGATGAACGAGAACAGGAAGATGAACACGGCCAGCGGCACGGCCATCGGCACGTCGAGGAAGTAGATGCCGAGGCCGATGAAGATGGCGTCGATGAGGGCCACGACAACGGTGCCCCGCACGTACGCCGTCAGCGTCGCCCAGGCCCGCGGGCCCGCGCCCGCCACGCCCGGGCGGGCGGCGGCCGGGACCAGCTTCAGGGTCCACTGCCAGATCCGCTTGCCGTCGTAGAGCAGGAAGAGCGTCGAGAAGAACGCCAGCAGGATGCCGGTGAGCGCCTCGACGACGACCGTGACGCCCTCCAGGCCCGCCGAGGTGATGGAGTCCGTGTTGGCGCCGACCGCCTCGCGCAGGTTCTTCGCGATGCCGTTGATCTGCTTGTCGGTGACGTGGAAGGGGCTGTTGAGCAGCCAGCGGCGCAGATCCTCGATGCCGTCCTGGACCTGGTCGGAGAGGTTGTCGATGTTCTCCATGACCTGCCAGGTCACGAACCAGCCCATCAGGCCGATGACGACGAACCCGAGAATGGCGGTGAGGGCGGTCGCGGGTCCCCGGGGGACCCCCATGCGCTTGAGCCGGGCCACGGTGGGTTCGAGGAGGGCGGTCAGCAGCAGCGCGACCACGAAGGCGAGGACGACCAGTTGGACGGCGCTGATGACCTTGATCAGCACCCAGACGGTCCCGGCGAGCACCAGCAGCCGCCAGCCCGCCTCGGCGGCGACCCGCACACCCCACGGCACGGCCTGTGCGGGATCGGGGCGCGGCAGCGCGGGCGGCGGCTCCGGGGACGGCTCCACGACGGTCTCGGGCGCCGACGGCTGCGACTCGGGCTGCGGCTGCGGCTGCGGCTCCTCGGGGGTGCTCTCCCGCTCCACGTCGGCGCGGCGCTCGTCGAGCCGCTCACCCATCTCGGTCAGGCCCGCACCGAGCCGGCCGAGCCACCCTGGCACTCGCGACATGATCCGCCCTCTTCCCCCGTCTCTCCCCACCACTCCCCCTGGAGTCGTCGGCTTCCGACCGTACAGGGCGACGGCCCCTCACCCTAAGGACGGGGAGGGGCTGCGCGGGGTTGAGCGTGGGCTCAGTAGGAACCGTTGGCCTGCCAGTAGTCCCAGGCGTCGCAGGGGCTGCCGTAACGTTCGTTCATGTAGTTCAGGCCCCATTTGATCTGTGTCGCCGGATTGGTGCGCCAGTCGGCGCCGGCGGACGACATCTTCGATCCCGGGTATGCCTGGACGAGGCCGTAGGCGCCGGAGGTGGGGTTGACGGCCTGGTAGTTCCACGTGGACTCGTGGTTCACGATGTTGCTGAAGCACTGGAACTGGCCGGCGGGCACGATCTGACGTGCGATGGCCTGGACCTCGGCGACGGTGTACGAGGCCTGCTGCGGGAAGCTCGCGTTGCTGCCGGAAGCCGTGGAGGACTGGGTCTCCGCTTCCTCGCGCTCCTTGGCTTCCTTCTCGGCCTTGGCCTTCGCGGCGGCGGCCTTCTGTTTGGCCACGGCGTCCTTGGCCGCCTGCTTGCGCGCGGTTTCCTCCGCCTCCTTCTTGGCGGTGGCGTCCGCGGCGATGGCCTGGGTGGTGGCCTGCTGGGTCAGCGAGGCCGTCTGCACCTGGGCCTGCTGGCCTACGGGTAAGTCGGCGAGGAGCGTGGAGTCGCTCGCCGCGGCCTGCGCGTCGTCACTGGGCTGTGCGGTGCCGGCCTGGGCAACGCCCATGACCGCGCCGACAGTGGTGACCGCGGTGGCCGAGGCCACGGCGAATCCCCGGGCCGAGTTCCGGCTCACACGAAATCCTTCGGTCGAGGTGAGGTCGAGGTGAAAGGAAGGGCTGCGCGGCCGGAGCCGCTCGGGCTCAGTACCAGTGGTTGGCCTGCCAGAACGACCATGCCTCACAGGGGCTGCCGTACCGGCTGTTCATGTAGTTCAGGCCCCACTTGATCTGGGTGGCCGGGTTGGTCTGCCAGTCGGAGCCCGCGGAGGAGTACTTGGAGGCGGGCAGCGCCTGGAAGAGGCCGTAGGCACCGGAGGAGGCGTTGACGGCGTGGTAGTTCCAGCTGGACTCGTGGTCCACGATGTTGCTGAAGCACTGGAACTGGCCGCTCGGCACCATCTGCGCGGCCATGGCCTGGATCTGCGCGATCGTGTAGGAGCTCTGGACCGGGAAGTCGGACGCGCTGCGGCTGGCCTTGGCCTTCGCCTCTTCGCGCTCCTTGGCCGCCTTCTCGGCGGCCTCCTTCTTCGCGACGGCGGTCTTGGCGGCGGCCTTGCGTGCCGCTGCCTCCGCTTCCTTCTTGGCGCCCTCGTCGGCGGCGATGGCCTGGTAGTTGGCCTGCTGCGCCACGGTGGCGGTCTGCACCTGGGCCTGCTGGCCGGCAGGGATGTCAGCGAGGAGCGTCGCGTCGCCCGCCGTCGCCTCAGCGTCGTTGTTCGGTGCTGCGGTGCTGCCCGAGGCAACGCCGACGACGCTTCCGACAGCGGTGACCGCGGTGGCCGAGGCCACTGCGAATCCCCGGACCGAGATCCGGCTCACACGGTTTCCTTCCAGCAGCGCCCGCTTCGGTGACCTGGCGGACGCAATCGTGCCCCTGACGCTGGCCTCCCCAAGGTGGGTCACGGGAGACACGGGCCCGGTGGGCAACTCCCCGGAGGGGAGCGCCGCGTGGTGCTCGGGCGGCATACGGCGACGCTATGGAGTTGAAGGTGGTGCAAGTGCGTTTCCGTACCCCTGGGGGTACACGTGTGCCGTATGCGGGGCCTGACAGGATCGAGACTCTGCCGTAACCAGCCACCGCAAGGCAATTCCGAGTTGCGTGTGAAAGCTCACATCCCCTGGAACCTTGCGGATTTCGCGAAACCCCCACAACGCCGATGCCGCCCGACTAGGCTCTCGACCTTTGCCGGACGGCACCAACTGACGCTCAACGCTTATGAACTTGTGCGGTTCAGGGTCAGATCTGCCCATCCTCCAGCATTTCGGTCACAAGCGCCGCGATCTGTGACCTCTCGGACCGGTTCAGCGTCACGTGCGCGAAGAGCGGATGGCCCTTCAGCTTCTCGACGACGGCGACGACACCGTCGTAGCGCCCGACCCTCAGGTTGTCCCGCTGGGCCACGTCATGGGTGAGAACGACCCGCGAATTGGCGCCGATCCGGGACAGAACGGTCAGCAGGACGTTCCGTTCGAGGGACTGGGCCTCGTCGACGATCACGAACGCGTCGTGCAGGGAGCGACCGCGGATGTGGGTCAGTGGAAGCACCTCCAGCATCCCGCGCGCGGTGACCTCCTCGATGACCTCGCGGGAGGTGACGGCCGACAGCGTGTCGAAGACCGCCTGCGCCCACGGGCTCATCTTCTCGGCCTCGGAACCCGGCAGATAGCCGAGTTCCTGCCCGCCCACCGCGTACAGCGGACGGAAGACCATCACCTTCTGGTGCTGGCGGCGCTCCAGGACCGCCTCCAGGCCCGCGCACAGCGCCAGCGCCGACTTGCCGGTGCCGGCCCGGCCGCCCATCGACACGATGCCGACGTCCGGGTCGAGCAGCAGGTCGAGCGCGATGCGCTGCTCGGCGCTGCGACCCTTGATGCCGAACGCCTCCCGGTCGCCGCGCACCAGCCGGACGTTGCCGTCCGCGGTGACCCGGCCGAGCGCCTTGCCGCGCTCCGACTGGATGGTCAGACCGGTGTGCACGGGCAGGTCGGCGACCTCGGGGACGTAGGCGTGCCCTTCCTCGAAGAGGATGTCCACCTGTTCGCCGGACAGGCTCAGTTCGGACATGCCGGTCCAGCCGGAGGCGTCCGTGATGGCGAGTTCGGCGCGGTACTCCTCCGCCAGGAGACCGACCGACGAGGCCTTGATCCTGAGCGGCAGGTCCTTCGAGACGACGGTGACGTCGAACCCCTCCGCCTGCAGGTTGCGGGCGACCGCGAGGATGCGTGAGTCGTTGTCCCCCAGCCGGTAGCCGGTGGGCAGCACGCTGGGATCCGAGTGGTTGAGCTCGACACGGATGGTCCCGCCCAGTTCCCCGATCGGGATGGGGGCGTCGAGGCGTCCGTACTTCACCCGGTAGTCGTCGAGCAGGCGCAGCGCCTGCCGGGCGAAGTAGCCGAGTTCGGGATGGTGCCGCTTGGCCTCGAGTTCCGTGACCACGACGATGGGGAGCACGACCTCGTGCTCCTCGAAGCGGGTCATGGCGTTCGGGTCGGCCAGCAGGACGCTGGTGTCGAGAACATAGGTGCGCCGGTCAGGCATACGGCGCTTTGTGCTGGTCACCACGGAAGGACGTACCCCCTCGGATGAGGTCGGGGAGCGACGGAGTGGAAGCAGGGCCGGGAGGGCGGAAAGAACCAGACCGGTCGTCGGCCGCGATGCACGGGCCGGGGACCGGCCCTCCACTGCTTCTTCCGTGCTGGGACCGCACGGTCGGGCTGGTGCAAAGGGCCTCCCGGGCGGACGGCCCCGTGCCGTCCGCTGAGGATGCGACACCCGTGGTTCGGGCGTCGACCTGCTTGGCTTATGCCCTCGAAAACGCGCCGCCATGCCACGGCATATGACGGCGCGCCGGTGAACTCCTTGTTACTTCCGTCCCGCGGTCAGCCGCCGTAGCGGCGGTGACGTGCGGCGTAGTCGCGCAGGGCGCGCAGGAAGTCGACCTTGCGGAAGGCCGGCCAGAAGACCTCGCAGAAGTAGTACTCCGCATGGGCCGTCTGCCACAGCATGAATCCGGACAGCCGCTGTTCGCCGCTGGTGCGGATCACCAGGTCGGGGTCGGGCTGGGCACCGGTGTAGAGGTGGCGGCCGATCAGGTCGACGCTGACGGAGTCCGCGAGGTCCTCCATCGAGACGCCCTTGTCGGCGGCGTCGGTGATCATCGAGCGGACGGCGTCGGCGATCTCCTGGCGGCCGCCGTAGCCGATCGCGACGTTGACCAGTATTCCCTCGACGTGGGCGGTGGCCTGCTCGGCCTCCTTCAGCGCGGTCTGCACATGGGAGGGGAGGATGTCGGGGGTGCCGACGTGGTGGACGCGCCAGCGGCCGTCGGCGGCGAGGGTGCGGACCACGTCCTCGATGATGCCGAGGAGTGGGACGAGCTCCTCCTGGGGGCGGTCGAGGTTGTCCGTCGACAGCAGCCAGAGGGTGACGACCTCGACGTCCGTCTCGGTGCACCAGCCGAGGAACTCCTCGATCTTGTCGGCACCGGCGCGGTGGCCGTGCTCGGTGGTGGAACCCGAGGCCTTCGCCCAGCGTCGGTTGCCGTCCATGATGACGCCGATGTGCTTGGGCACCTGAGCGTGGTCCAGGTGACCTTCCACCCGGCGTGCGTACAGCCTGACCAGAAGGCCGCGCAGCTTGTCGCGCAGGTTCACGTGATGTCAGCCCCTCCGTGCGAGTGCGGTCCCCGCGGGCCAACAGGGTACCGGTGCGGGGGGTGCGGTTGTTTGTCGGGTGCGGGTCGGTGGGGGCTGGTCGCGCAGTTCCCCGCGCCCCTTTGAGGTCGGGATAGTCCCCCGTGCTCGCGAGGCGCCCCTTCCTGATGCAAAAAAACGGGCCGGTCCGTGGGGGGGGAGACGGACCGGCCCGAGGGGGGGTTTCCACCATAACCCTTCGTAAGTGATGCTGCGTGCATCGGCGCGGGACAATTACTCTCCGGAGTCACTCGGCGACGCCCAGATGGCCTTCCGAGGCATGATTCATGGGCCCCTCATGGCCGGAACACAGCGGAATCCCAGGGGAATGACGGCGTTTACCGAGGGAAGCCGAGGTTTTGGCGGGACTTGGGCGCCGGTCGGGCAGTTGTCCGCCCGTCCCCCTGACGGGCTACCCCGACCCCTCACGCCGGCTTGACGCGGGCGGCGCCGCACAGCCCCCTCCACTGCGCGATGCCGCCCGCGCAGCTTTGCTCACGCGAATAACCCGCGCTTGAACTTACGTGAGGCAGACAGTGAATGCGAACCGTTCGCGATAACGATGTGAAAACCCCATGGAGAACGTGGGGGGTTCTGTGACAGAGTGAACCGGAATGCCCTTTTCTGCTTGTCCGATGGCACACCGTCGGCACCCCGATGGCGGACAGTTCCCGTCCTCTTTGCGTTCTAGCGTCGGTGCCATGACCCGGAGCATCAGTTGGCGAGAGGCGTCCGCACGGCGGCTGGAACGGCAGTTCCTGGCCAATCCGCTCGCGGCCGGTACCGGAGGGCCCGCGGAGATCGTCGCGGCCATGCTCGGCGCGCACGCGCAGGTTCCCTCGGCGGCGGAGGTGTCGGTGGGGATCCGCGCCGAGGGGATGACACGGACCGACGTACGGGCCGCGCTGACCGAGGACCGGTCGCTGGTGCGGACGCACGGCCCGCGCGGGACGGTCCATCTGCTGCCCGCCCGTGAACTCCCCCTGTGGACGGCCGCCCTGACGGCGGTCCCGTCCGGCCGCAGCCCCTTCCCACCGGACGTGCGGCTCACCGAGGAACAGGTCGAGCAGGTGGTGGCGGCGGTCGGCGAGTCGCTCGACGGGGTGTGTCTGACGCTGGACGAGCTGGACGAGGAGGTCGTCGCCCGCACCGGGCCCTGGGCCGGCGACCGGGTGATGCCCGCCTTCCAGGACCTGTGGCCGCGCTGGCGCCAGGTGCTGTACCGGGCGGGCCAGTCGGGCGCGCTGTGCTTCGGGCCGAACCGCGGCCGCAAGGTGACGTACACCCGCCCGCCCCGCTTCGAACCGCTGCCGCCCCGGCAGGCCCTGCGTCTGCTGCTCCGCCGCCATCTGACGGCCTACGGCCCGGCGACCCCGCAGGACTTCGCCAAGTGGCTGGCGGCGCCTCCCGGCTGGGCGGTCACGCTGTTCGAGGAGGCGTACGGGGAGGGGGAGGTGGAGGAGGTGCTGTTCGAGGGCCGGCGGGCCTGGGTGGCGGCCGGGGACACCGGGTTCCCGGAGGGGCCCGTGCGCGGGGTGCGGCTGCTGCCGTACTTCGACGCGTACGTCATCGCCGCCCAGCCCCGGGAGCTGCTGTTCC
This sequence comes from Streptomyces sp. T028, assembly GCF_048159505.1. Taxonomy (NCBI): domain Bacteria; kingdom Bacillati; phylum Actinomycetota; class Actinomycetes; order Kitasatosporales; family Streptomycetaceae; genus Streptomyces; species Streptomyces sp. T028. Next base: position 152,120 of record NZ_JBLRVZ010000005.1, on the reverse strand, counting down.
CGGGAGCCGCCTACGGGCGTGCGCTGGCGGGCGGGCAGGCCGGGAACTTCCCGGTGCTGCTGGTGGACGGGGTGGTGGCGGGCGTGTGGCACCAACGGCGCCGGGGCCGTCGTACGACCGTCACGGTCGAACCACTCGGCCGGCTGACGGCCCGCCGGACCCGGGAGCTCGGCGAACGGGCCGACCGGGTCGGGGAGGTACTGGAGGCGACGGCGGAACTGGTGATCGGGGAGGTGAGCACGGGAGCGCATGCGTGAGTGTGTGCGTGTGCGTGTGCGTGGGGCGGCTCAGGCATGCGGCTTGCGGGCCTCGAAGAGGTGGCGGGTGCTGTGGGCGACGAAGGGGCCCTGGCCGGTGAGCTGTTCGTGCAGGGCGCGGAGCCGCGGCTCGTAGGCCTCGACGGTGAAGTCCGGCACCATCCAGACCACCTTGCGCAGGAAGTGGACGACGGCGGCGATGTCGTGGAACTCGATCCGGAGGCGTTCCGCGCGCAGGTCGACCATCTCCAGGCCCGCCGCCTCGGCCCCGGCGCGTTCGTTGTCGGGGTGCCGGTCGTGGCTCGCCGCCTCGGGCTGCGGACCGAGGAAGTACTCGACGAGCCCGTAGACGCTGCGGGGCCCGACGTGCTGGGCGAAGTAGGTGCCGCCCGGCTGGAGCACCCGGGTGATCTCACCCCACAGGGGCCGTACCGGGTGCCTGCTGGTGACCAGGTCGAAGGTGGCGTCGGCGAAGGGCAGCGGGGCCTCCTCCGGGGAGGCGACGACGGCGATGCCGTGCGGCCGCAGCAGGGTGGTGGCCTTGGCGACGTTCGCCGGCCAGCCCTCGGTCGCCACGGTGAGGACGGGTGCGGCGGCGGCCCGCGCGAGGGCGAAGTCCAGGACCTCGCCGCCGCCGGTCTGGATGTCGAGCACGGCCGTGGCCCCGGCCAGCCGCCCGGCGAGCGAACCCGCGTACCCCCAGGACGGCCGCGCCTCGGTCGCCCGCCCCTCGAACCACGAGAAGTCCCACCCCTCGGTGGGAACGGCGGCACCCTCGGCGAGAAGATCCTCGAAGGCCGTGTCCGTGCGGTCGTCGTCTCTCATGGCGTCCCTCATGGCGTCCCTCATGGGGTGATCGTGGCAGGCGACACGGCGAACCTGCCGCCGATTATTTCCCCGGGCTCCTGGTCTCAGTCATGCCCCACGTCGTAGCGGAGCAGGACGACGCCGTTGCCGAAGGTGCGGGACTCGGCGAGATGGAGGCCGGTGATCGTGTCGGTGTGCGGGAAGAGGGGCTTGCCCCGGCCGATCAGTACGGGGTGGACGTAGAGCCGGATCTGGTCGACGAGGCCCTGGCGGAGGAATTCGGCGGCGAGATCGGCGCCGCCGAGCCCCAGGTCGCCGGGGCCCAGGTCCGCCTCGCGCCCCTCCTTGAGGGCCCGTACCTCCTCCGGGACGACCTCGCGCACGATCGTCGTGTTCCAGTCGGCGTGCTGGAGCGTGCGCGAGTAGACGTACTTGGGGATCTCCCGCCAGATGGCGGCGAACTCGGCCATCACCGCGGGGGTCTCGGGGTCGGCGTCGGCGGTGGGCCAGAAGTCGGCCATGAGGTCGTGGGTGACCCGGCCGCTGAGGAGGCCGGCCAACCGGGCGACGAAGTCGTTGGCGTCCTGGTGGACCTCGTCGTCGACCCGGTGCCAGGAGATGTCCCGGTCCGGTCCCTCCATGTACCCGTCCAGGGACACCGACATCATCAGGACGATCTTCCGCATACGACAACCACCTCTCCGAGCCATTGGACCGTACGCCCCGTTGTCACGTCTGTGCCCTGTCCCCGGCCTCGCGCGAACCCTGCCCGCAAGATCAACTCTCGTACGGAGTAGCGGGAGAGGGCTGAGCCCGTCCGGTAGGTGGGGTTGTGTGTTCTCAGTCTCAGGAACTCGACGACCGATGAGGCATTTTCCCAGGTCAGGGAGGTCCGACCGCAAGTACCGGTGAGACTCGGACAACACTTCCTGGTTATCCACAGGGGGATGGGGGTGGTGGCGGGGGGTGGAAGGGTGGGGGGATGCGGGAGTTGCGGGATGTGGCGGTGGGTGGGTTGTTGGTGGTGGGGTGGGCCGTTGACGCGGGGTGGGCTCGGGCCTCTGTCTTTCGGCGGCTGCGGGAGGAGGGGTGGGGGGCGCTCGGTGGGGGCGTGTGGGTGGCACCGGGGGTGCGGCCGGACTTCGCGATGCGGCTGCGTGCGGTGCAGCTCGCCGCGCCGGAGCTCGTGGTCAGTCACCGGGCGGCGGCGTGGGCGTGGCGGATCGAGCTGCTGAAGGCCGAGGCCGAGTTCACCGATCTGGGCGGGGTTCGGCAGCGCAAAGGAGTACGGGTGTACCGCGGTGCGCTGCGCGCCGACGAGGTGGTCGAGCTCGCCTCGTACGGCGGGCTGCGCGTCACCGGCGTCGACCGCACCCTGGCCGACCTGCTGCTCTCCGGGCCCCGGGACGAAGCGCTGGTGGCCGTCGACTCCGCGCTGTCGTACCGCACGGTGGCGGTGGGTCAGGGGCCAGTCCGCCGGGCGCCGCTCACCCGCCTCGACGCGGTCGCCTCCGCCCTCGCCCAGCGGTCGTACGGCGTGGTCCGGGCCCGCGCCTGGCTGGCGCTCGCCGACCCCGCGTCCGGTTCACCGGCGGAGACGGTCGCGCGGCTGCGCATGCACGACGCCGGCCTGCGCCCCGAGACGCAGGCTGAACTCGTCACCCCCGCCGGACGACTCCTGCGCCCCGACTTCCTGTTCCGGGCGCAGGGCGTCGCCGTCGAGATCGAGGGGTACGCGTACCACGGCCGCCGCGACGACCACCGCCGTGACATCGTCCGCTTCAACGACCTCCAGCAGTGCGCCGAGGTACGGATCGCCCTGCGATTCACCGCGGAGGAGGTGTTCCACTCTCCGGCCACGGTCATCGCCACGATCCGGCGGGCGCTGGGCACCGCCCACCGACGGACGCCGTGAGGCGTGTTTCCCATCGCCCACGACGACACTCCTATGCTGCGGCTCGAAACAGACGTGGGGCGCGAGGGGGGCGGTGCGGGCATGGGGCGGCGCTGGAAGGACGGACGGGGGCGGTTGGTCGTACACGGGGAGGCGGGGCCGGTCACGGTTCCGCTGGAGATCGCGTGTTCGTATCGCGCCCGGACGAAGGGACTGCTCGGCCGGGATGCCCTGGAGGGGGCGATGCTGCTGTCCCCCGCGAACAGCGTGCACACCTTCCGGATGCGGATGCCCATCGACGTCGCGTACCTCGATCGGAGGATGAAGGTGCTGGCCGTGCGCACGATGCCACCCGGACGGCTGGGAATGCCCCGGCCACGGGCCCGGCATGTGCTGGAGGCGGAGGCGGGGGCCATGGCGGGGTGGGGGGTGCGGGTGGGGGTGGTGGTCGAGGTCGAGGTCGACACGGCAGGTGCCGACTGATTCCGGCCTCTCCGCGCTGGGGTGACTACGGACTGTCAGTGCTGCTGACTACAGTCACTGGTGGGGTGTCAGGTGTTCGCGCTGCGACTCTACGGGGAGGGTGTTGTGCTGCCGAGCGAGAGCGGATCGGCATCGGGGTCGGCGTCAGGGACGTCGTCATGGCCGTCCGGCCTGTTCGACACGGCGCGGGACGCACTCGCCGCACAGGCCGACATGGCGACCGAGCTGTCCTCGTTCACGGCGTTCCGCAAGCGGGTCGACGACCTGATCCGCGACCTGAAGGGCTCGGAGGCGGGCCCGAAGAAGGTGGGCCAGGAGCAACTCGTACGCCATCGGTTCGGCGGCGGGGACGGGGCGTGGACGGAGGCGTCCGGGCTCTTCGCCGCGTACGAGACGGTGATCGGCGAACTGGAGACCCTGTCGAAGCTCCTGTCGGACTCGATGGAAGGCATGGGCATCGCGGTCCTCGCCTCGCACAAGGGCTACGAGAACATCGACCTGGACATCCGGGACCGTATGGCGGCGATCAGTGCGGAGACGACGGAGCACTACGGCGGGACGTACGAGGCGGGGCTCCCCGCCGCGGGCGGGACCGCCAACTCCGAACCCGAGCGGACTCCGCCCGGTGACGACGCGGGAGGCACGATCTGATGCCGGCCGATGGACCTTTCGGCGGTACGTCGTTCGAGAACATGAGCCACGAGCAGATGCTGGCGTGGCTGGACCGGGCGAACGCGGGTGAGGTGCAGGCAGCGGCGGATCGTCTGGTCGCGGCGGCGAAGACGGTCCGTGAGATCGCGGAGGAGCTGAAGGTCCGCCCGCAGTGGGTTGCGTGGAAGGGCGAGGGCGCGAACGCGTTCCGCACCTGGAGCGCCGATCTGGCCAACTCCGCTCTGCGTCTGGGCGACTTCAGCGAGGACTCGGCGAAGTGGCTGACGGAGGCGTCCGGGGCGATCGTGCAGGCGCAGGCCTCGATCCCGCGTGACGCCGGCAGCGCTGCGGCGAACCTCTCCGCGGCACAGGCGTCGCACAACGACCCGGACGCGACGGCCGTGGCAGCCAAGTCCGAGCGCGAACTGGCCGCCCTGGCCGGGCACAAGGAGGAGGTACGACAGCAAGCGGCGGCGCAGATGCGGAAGCTGGGGGAGACATACAGCTGGTCGGCGTCGCAGATGAGCGCGTTGGAGCGGCCCAAGTTTCCGCCGCCGCCGGATGTGTTGGTGCCGGAAAAGAGTGAGGCGGTAATCACGGACGCAGACAGGACCCGGCCAGGCGCCTCCGCCTCGGACACCATGTCATCCGGCGAGGGTGTTTCGTCTCCTGCAACAGGCCACCAAGGTGCATCTGTTGGTGCTTCCGACGCCAGGCGGCCGACGGGGGTGCCATCGGTGGAGCGGCCCGCACCTGCGCACGTGGCTCCGGATGCCCATGTGGAGATCGACTCCGTGACCACACTGCCCCAGAGCCCGCACTCCCCCACGGGCACTGGAAACAACCCACCCGGCCCCGACCAGGTGAGCAGAGGCACCCCCGCCCAGCCCGGCTTGGCTCCTCCTGCCTTCGGAAGCGGCAAGGGTGCTTCCGGGCAAGGCCCGAGCAGGGCGGCGAATGGTGCGGCGGGACCCATCAGGGCCGTCACCGGATCCCCACGACAGGGTGTCCAGGCAACCGGCCCGATGGGACCGGGGCAGGCTGCGGTCCCAGGGCGCACCCCTCTCGCCCCCGGCCACGGAGTCCCGACACCGGGTTCTGGGCGCATGCCAGGCGGCGCAGCCAACGGCATCGTCGGTGGCCGTCCCGTCACACCGCCTGCGGGCAGGCCGACGGGAGCCATTCCGCGAGGCCTGGTCGTCGGCGGGGAGAGTTCACCCGCACGCGGCCCCTTGGGCCCAACCACCGGAGCGTCGAACCCGACCGGAAGCGTGACGGGCCAGCCAAGCCGAATCGCCGGTCGCCAGGTCTCACCCGCGAACAGCGGCATCGCCGGTGGGGGCCCGCTCCGGCACGATGGCATCATCGGCGGCACCCCACAGCCGCCGGCGCGGGGAACACGCACGCCGGGGCCCGGCACCCAGGGAACGGCGGGCAGGCCCGGCGCCGCAAGCAGTAGCAGCGGTGGCAACAGTGGCCGCCCGCGCATCGCGGCCGACGACGAGGAAACCCGGCGGCAGAATGGCCGACGTCCCTTGCCGCCCGTCATCGACTGACGTACTCCAGGAACGGAGAGAACGGACTTCATGCACACCAGCAGCACTCGCCAAAGGGGCCGTCGCACAGCGGCAGCGGCAACGCTCGCCCTGCTGCTCGTGGGCACTGCGGGAGCACCGGCCGTCGCGGAGTCATCCCGAGATGAGCAGTGGCATCTCGACGCCATGCACGCCGAGGAAATGTGGCGCACCAGCACCGGCGAGGATGTCACGGTCGCCGTCATAGACACCGGCGTCGACTGGAGCAACCCGGACTTGAAGGGGCGCATCCTGGCGGGCAAGGACTTCGCCCAAGACCAGCCCGGTGATGAGCACACCGACTACGAGGGTCACGGCACCGGCATGGCGGGCCTGATCGCCGGGACCGGGGCATACGGTGGCGGAAAGGGCGCCTTTGGCCTCGCGCCCGGCGCCAAGATCCTCCCGATCCGCATGCCCAAGGCCGAGACAGCGGCGAACAAAGCCGAGGGAAACAAACGCTTCAACAAGATCGCCCCGCAGGCAATCCGCTACGCCGCGGACACGGGCGCACAGATCATCAACATCTCCCTGGCTCACACAGAGGGCTCTCCACAGCTGACAGCGGCGGTGACGTACGCCCTGAACAAGGGATCGCTCGTCTTCGCCGGTGTCGGCAACGACGGAGACAAAGTCAACGAAGTGATGTACCCGGCAGCCACACCTGGAGTGGTCGGCGTCGCCGCAGTGGGCAAGAACCTGCGCAGAACGGCCGAGTCCCAGTATGGGCCGCAGGTGGACATGGCGGCCCCGGGCGCAGACCTGGTCTATGCCTGCGGAGGCAAGACCGGGCTGTGCGAGGGCCACGGCACGAGCGGCGCCACCGCCCTCGCCTCCGCCAGCGCCGCCTTGATCTGGTCCGCGCATCCTGACTGGACCAACAACCAGGTCCTGCGCGTCATGCTCAACACCATCGGCGCCCCGACGGACGGCGCGAAGCGCAACGACTCCATCGGCTACGGCATCGTCCGCCCCCGCATCGCCCTGACGAACCCCGGTGATCCGGGCCCGGCCGACGAGTACCCACTGCCGGACCTCGCGGCTGCCTCGGCATCACCCTCACCGTCGTCGGAGGCGTCCGGTGCCGCGCAGGACACCGATCCCGGCATGGCGGTGGCCAGATCCAAGGACGACGACGAGTTGCCCTGGCTCGTGATGAGCATCGGGGCCGTTGTGCTGCTGGGCGGCGCGATCACGGCAACCATGGTCGCGCTCAGGCGCCGAAGGCCGACCGGACCGCCCCCGGTGACGACGATTTCAGGCCAATTCCCGCACCTACCGCCCACCTTCACACCGCCACCGGACACGCCGGGCCACACCGCTCCGCCCGGTCAAGGACCAAGTGGCCTCTGAATGCGGACGCCCAAGAAAAGGCGCCGGACACGAATGAGGTAGTTGACGAGGCCAGTTAGCCTACGCGCGTTCACGACTGTCATGCGGTGTACGCCGGAACACGGGGAGGAACCACGCATGGCGTGGGACGAGTGGGAGCAGCTCAAGACCGAGGCGGCCCAGCGGCCTACCACACAGATGCAGCTCAACCAGTACCCGGCCGACCAGGGCGGTGACGGGACTCAGGGCGATCTCGCAGCCGGCCATCAGGACCTCGAGGCGGTCGGCAAGGCGGCCCATGACCTGTTCGAGGACTTCACGACCTACAGCGGCCACGCGCGGGTGGCCTCCGTGGCGGCCGCGGGCGGCCTCAAGAGCGAGGGATTCGCCCTGGGTGCCGCGCTGGAACATGTGGCGGAACGCTGGAGCGAGCAGACGCGGTCCCTGCTGGACGCCTGTGCTCACATCTCCAACCACCTTCGGTTCACCAAGAACCAGCATGCGGCCGACGACTCGTACATCGCCGGTGCAGTCAGCGGCATCGCCACGCTGGACGAGGGCTTCGACGACCGGAAGGAACACTGACGCCGATGGACCTCGACGCGCTGCGCTACGGCAACTTCTCCAAGCTCGGTGAAGCGGTCACCGATTGGGAGCAGATGACGAAGAAGCTTGCGGACCTGCAGAAGGATGCCGAGAACAACCTCAAGGCCAAGGCTGACAAGGCCAAGTGGGCGGGGGTCAACGCCACCGTGTCCCGCGAGTTCATCTCCAAGACCGCCGCCGAGTTCGCTGACGCGCACACCCAGGCCGACTCCATCACCAAGATCCTCAGCGACACTCGTGGTGAACTCATCGGTTACCGCACTCGGCTGAACGACGCGATCGGGCGGGCCAGCAAGCAGCACCTGACCGTGGTCGACACCGGTTGCGGCACGTTCACGGTCACCCAGAACGTCCGCCCCGACTGGGCGTCCGATCCCAGCGGGAACACCGGCGTGACGGATCAGAAGGTGGTGGACGCCATCCGCGACGAGATCCAGGGCATCCTGACCAAGGCGACGCAGAGCGACAACAGCGCCGCGAAGGTCCTGGGCCTTCTCGTCGACCAGGCCAAGTACGGCTTCGCCGACGCCTCCTACGCCGACCGGGACTCGGCAGCGAAGGCCGTCGCGGCGGCGGAAAAGCTGGCAAAAATGGCCAAGAACCCGGCCGACATGAGCCTCGACGACATCGCCGACTTCAACCGCACGATGGAGAAGTACAACGGCGACTCCCTGTTCGCAGAGCAGTTCGCGACGCGGCTTGGCCCCAAGGGGACACTTCAGTTCTGGACCGAGATGACCTACGCGCATGCCGGCGCCAGGGAATCGGAACTCGACACGATGAAGAGCCTCCAGAAGAACCTGAGCCTGACGCTGGCCACGGCGTCCTTCTCGGACTCGGACGCCATGCAGGATTGGAAGAAGGACCTCATCGCGGAACGGAACACCAACTTCCGCGCCACGAACTCGATGAACCCGGTGGGCGCCCTCGGTTCCCAGGTCATCAGCAGCCTGATGCGGGAGGGGCAGTACGACACCGAGTTCCTCGACGACTACCGCGAGAAGCTCTTCAAGGCGGACAAAGGCGCGGGCAACGCGGGCACCCACGACCTCTGGGTCAAGGGCTATGACTCCCTGGACCTCCTCTTCGGCGACGGTAACGGCCGCGACCCCCTGGAGGGCCTCTTCGAAGGCCTCTCCCACAACCCCGAGGCAGCGACCCACGCCTTCGAGTCCAAGTCGGACCTGGACCACCTACTGGGCACAACCATGTACACGGAGCGGGGAGAAACGCTTGGCCACGCCCTTGAGGCCGCGGTCACGGGAGTCTCCGCGGACGACTACACCTCCCCGGCCCCGCCGCACAGTGCGACACAGGTGCAGATCATGGCCAACATCATGAACGCGGTGGCACAGCCCGGCGGGGGTGCAGACCTGGTGAGCAGGGGACTGGGGGACAGCTTCGGGAACATGGCGGCTTCTTACATGCCGGAGATCAGCCGGGCATTCGGAAGCTCTGACGCCAACGTGTTCCTCACGAACAGCGAGGATCCGGAGGGGCTGGAAACGACGGATGTGACCCGGTTCCTTTCGGCGGTCTCCCTGGATCCCGAGGGGAGGGCCGGGATCGTCGTCGGAGAGAGTGTCTACACCAGCGGCCTCCTCGACGCACATCTCTCCAATCCTTCTCTGTTCGACGGCACCCGCGACCAGGTGCTCGAAAACATCGGCAGGAACGCGGGCATCATCGAGGGCATCATCGGGCACTCCGTGGCGGATGACGAAGTTCAAGCCGCCGTCGATGGCGAGAAGGACTACAACGACGCTCTGCAGAAGAAGAGCGATTTCGTCAAAACGTGGGTTGCGACGGGCTTGGGGTACGGGTCGGTCTCCCTTTTCCCTGGTAGTCAGGCGGCAACCGGCGCCGCAGTCGGAGGTTTCGCCGGGGGAGTCGTCGGCTTGGCCGTTGATCGTCTCTTCGAGGGCCAGGAACTGGATGGCGCCCGGGATGAGGCCCTCTACAGCAGCGCCAAGGACCTTTACGCGATGCGGGACTCCGTCAACCAGCAGACGCAGTGGTCGGTCAAGGACGCCCTTGACCAGCACCACGTGGATCTCCCCAAAGACGGGGCCAGCGACACCGTCCGCGTAGCCGTCAACGACGGCTGGGACGACGCCAGTGAATTCCTGACCAATTCAAAGGATGGTCCGCATGGCTGAGGATGCCCGGAGTAAGGAGCGGGCTGCGACCAAGGCGAGTGTGAAAGGGTTTCTCATCTGCCTGACGGTCCTCAGTCTCGTTGGCGCTGCCGCCTGGTTCGCGTTGACCACGGGGCTCGAACGCCTGCCGTCGAAGGTCTGCGACGGTGCCGTCGATCGCGATGTGGTGATCCGCACGCTGCCGCGTACGCGAACGGCTGAGGAGGGGGCCAGCAAACGGCACGAGGGGAAAGACCTCATGTTCTCCTGTCACATATACACCAGCGCGGATTCGATTCTCTCCGGCATGGCTCAAGTTGAAGACGCCTCCGTGCAGCAGTGGCTCAACCACTACGGAGGCAACACGGACGGCGAAGCCGTACGCGTCTCCGCCAACGGCATCGAAGCCCTGGCCCAGCTCGACGTGGACAGCGGCAATTCCTCTGTCTACATCCCCTGCGTCCCCCGCGGAGTCCGGTCCGAGGAGGCGAAGGAGTCCTACGCGATCATCACCGAGGCCGGCGTGGTCGGGGAGGGCAGGGTCTCAGGAGCAGCACTGCGCCAGGCCGTGACCGACTTCGCCTACCAGGTCACCAAGTACGCCTACGAACTGGCCGAATGTCAGGGCTCCCGTATCCTTCCCAAGAAACTGCCACGCTACGAGGACGACTGATGACGGACGAGGAGATCATCAGGCACTTCGATGGACGCGGCCGCGTGCACCTGCAGTTTCCCCACGCTACGAGTGCCGAGCGGTGTCGCCGCATGATGGCGATCGCCCACGCGCTCGGCTACAAGCCGCTGTTCACAGACACGCTCGGCCGCCGGGAGTTCCCCCGCTTCTACGAACGCGATGACGCCCCGCACGCCCGCAGTCGAGCCGGGCAAACCATCGAACGGCTGCGTGCGGGTGGGCCCGTACTCCCGGCCTTTGCAGAGGCCCCGCCTCCGCCGCCCCCTCCGCCGCCCCCGGCCGGGCACCCGCCACTGCAGCGGTTCCAGGTGCCCGAGGGGCCGCCTCCGCCGCCTCCCGTCGCGGGGCCGACCCGGCCGCGGGTTCCGCCCCGGCCCGTCATTCCGCCCCCGCCTCCCGTCCCCCCTGCCCCGCCCTCGGGCGGCTGACCTGCTTGAGCGCCGCCTGAGCAGGAATGCTTGAGGACTCTCTGTGACCAGCGAGGGAAGGGCCCTCCGCTGATCCAGCTAACGTCCGGCTCCTCCGTCGGCCTGCTCGCCGCCACCGTCCCGACCGCCCACCGGAGCGACGGCCTCATCACCACCAACAACACCACCGGCGGGTCCTGCACCAGACCCAAACCACCGTCATCTGGCCTGTCGCGCCCGGTGGAGTCCTTGCGGCACTGAGAACGCGAGTCGGCACATGACGACGTGATCCGCCGAACCTGCGGGGGTCCGGTGCGCGGGGTTGTCCACGCCCTCGCGCCCCGGACATCCGGGGCCTATCGGCCCGCCGAGCCCTCGCCCTCCATACAGCGGAAACAATGGCAGGGCGGCCATGACAAGGAGTCCCGCAGTGTGGTCGCGTCTCCACCACCGTCGTGGACGCGGATCAGGACCGGGCCGACACGCCAGCCGTTCCGGTCCACGCGGTAGGTGCGCAGCGTCAGGCGGGAGGTGCCCGGCTCGGGTGGGGTGCCGACGTTCACCGTTTCCCCTCCGCCACCGGGGGTTGGTGGCAGGAGCAGCCGCAGCGGCGTACGAGCAGCAGGCCCCGGCCGTGCGGGAGTGGGATGTCCCGCAGGCGGCGGCACCAGCCGTGTACGTCCTCGTACCCGGGCCGACGCGCCAGCGCGCACTCAGGTGAAAGCTCCCGCGCGCCCGCCGCGACGCCGGGCCGTGCGCTCACTCCTCGCCGCCTGCTCGGCCAGCAGACGGCCGGACGGTGAGAACCTCCGGCTGCGGCGGGTAGTGCACGGCGCACGCCCGGCAGGCGTACACCACGAAGCCCGGACCCGAGTTCTGGTGCACCACGGCGACGACGACCGGGGTCTCCGTGGTCACGTGGCAGCGCACGCACATGCGCACCGGCAGGCGGGGCGTCCTGCCTTCCTCCCCCATCACGCCGCCCGCTCCGCGCCGACCACGTGCCGGTCGAGGTCGACGCCGAAGTCGGCCGCCAGGACCAGGGCGACACGGCGCCGCGTCTGACGTACCCGCTCCTGCTCGCGCTCCGACGCGACCACGTACGGGCGGACCGAAGCGGCCTCGCGGCCGTCGAGCTCTACCGGCAGGCCGTACGGGGAACGGTGGACGGGAAGCCCTACGACGACCGGGCACGCGGGCACCGCCTCACGGGCGCCAATCGGCACGGCAGGCCTCGCGCCCGCCCTCCGCCTGCCGGTGCCGGGCACGCAAAGGTCCAGGATCCAGCGCAGCAGCGCATGGATAATGCTCACTGTCATCAGCTCCTCAGAGGCTGGTGGCCATGCCCCCGGACGGCGCTCACCGTCGCGGGGGTCTTGTCGTGCTGGCAGATTAACCCAACCTGGTCATGCCCTGCCATGGCATGACACGAATGAGCGTTGCAATCTCTGGCTGCTTACGGTCGGGGCATGGTGGACATCCCGGAGGGCTACGGCCCCGACGACGAGCTGGACCCGGAAGCCGCGGACCCCCTGTACCTACAGCTCGCCGCCGTGCTGATCTCGCGGATCGAAGGCGGCACTTACCCGCTGGGCCGGGCCTTGCCCGGAGTCGACCGGCTGGTGCAGGAATTCGGACTCGCACGGGGAACCGCACGCAAGACGCTGGTCCTGCTTGCGGAGCTGGGCTATGTGCGGACGGTGGTCGGAAAGGGGTCGTTCGTCATCGAGCGCGAGCCCGAGGAACAGTCGCCGAACTCCCCCGAGGGTGACAAGCCCACCGCCTGACTCCGCCCACCGGATAGACATCCGACACGACCCCGCCCCCGGTACCGTACGAAGACCGCGCCACCCGCACCGGAGGTCTCCATGAGCCCTCAGCCCGACGGCCCGTACGGCCCGCTCATCCCCATGCCCGAGCTGACCCCCGACGCGCTGCGGGCAGCGGTCGCCCGCATCTCCCCCAGCAGAGTGCCCGCCCTGACTCAGCACCTCTTCGAGGCCACGACGAACGCGCAGCAGACACAGAGTCTCGCCCCGCTGCGGGCCTTCGTGCACTCGTGGGCAGTATTCGTGGCCATCGAGCGGCACCCGCAGCGGGCCGCCCGGCTGCGGGAACTGGAGCGGATCGTGGACGGCGGCCAACAGGACCCGGCCGAGGCGATCGCCGAAATCCGGCAGATCCGGGAGGCGGCGGAGGCGGGGACGAGCGGCTCACAACGGAACTCGCCGCGCCAGAAAGGGCACGACTGCGTCAGGGTCGACTATCCCCTGAACACCGACGTCAGCGGTTCAGGTCCATGAACCCGACTCCGAGCCCGCCGTAGGCCTCGGGCTCGACGGTGGCCACCAGTGCGCCTTCGGGGAGCATCGGATTCGGGCGCGCCACGTGTACGGCCGCCGCGACGCCGAAGGGGACGCCGTCGCGGCACAGCTCGGCAACGGTCACGGCCATGGCGTAGTCGTCGTCGACCACGCGGAGAACGTCCAACAGCACACCCGCGTGGGCGGCGACCCCGGAGCGCCCGCGCTCGGCCTCCAGGAGGCACAGCACGGGCGTCCACAGACGGACGTCGTCACTGGCCGCTTCAGCATGGATCACACCGGAGACCTGCTTGTCACCGCCCATCGCAAGGAGCGTGGGAGTATCGAGGACATAGTGCTCGGTCAGGATCAACGGGATGACTTCGCGTCCGCGGGCGCGGCCCGGTGGGCTGCGGTGGCCTCACGCATCTTGCGCCGCATCTCCGCCGACTCCTCGTCCGTCACGTTGTGGCCGAACCGCTCGGCAAGCAGTCCCCGGGTGCGATCGGCCCGCCTCCATGATCTGCTCGGGAGTCAGGGTCTGAGCGGCTATCTCCTGCATCAAGGCTCGAATGCTGGTTCCTCGCGCCTCCGCCACAGCGGCCAACTGGTCACGGACTTCGGCGGGCACGCGGATCACGACGTCAGACATAACATGGGTATACGTGGTGGCGCATACGCCCTACGGGACCTCTTTGGCCTCGGTCACCCTTTGTGATGACGATCATCGATTCCCGCCGCTACCGTGGACAGGCAGGCCGAGAATCCCGCCCATGGGAGGAATCATGACCGCCGAGCCCCTCGCCGAGCCGACCGCCGAGCCCGGCCGCCGCTGGCCGGTGCCGCCCCGGGACGGATACACCGTGGACGACCTGTTCACGTTGCCCGACCTCCCGCCGCACACCGAGCTGATCGACGGGAGTCTGGTCTTCGTGAGTCCTCAGCGGCGTTTTCACGCCAAGATGATCGAACTGCTGATGAACGGCCTGCGCCGCACCATCCCGCAGGACCTGAAGGTCGAACGCGAGATGACCGTCGTCCTCGACCGCCGCAACGGCCCCGAGCCCGACCTGTCCGTCGTCCGCGCCGAGGCCCTTACCGGGCTGGAGCAGACCCGCTTCCAAGCCTCCGACGTCGTACTTGCCGTCGAGGTCGTCTCCCCGGACTCCGAGGCCCGCGACCGCGACACCAAGCCGCACAAGTACGCCGCCGCCGGCATCCCCCACTTCTGGCTGGTCGAGATGAGCGGCGCGAACAAGCACCCGGTCGTGCGCACATACGAGCTCGATCCCCTGTCCAAGTCGTACGCCCTGACCGGTACCCACCGCGAGCAGCTCAAGCTCAGCGACCCCTACGACGTCGACGTCGACATCACGCTGGACGCGCTCAAGGAGCTGTGAGCGTCGAGTCTCACGCACCGACAACGCGACCTGGGGTTTCGTGACTTCCGCTGAGACTCAGCGCACACAATTGTCCCGCCGCGCCGTACACCACGTTTGTGGACTCGACCCCGGTGCGCTGCTGTGTGCGCTCACGGGCAGGCCGCGAGCCGCCGAACCCTGCCGGCGTGCGTGCGAGGCGCTGCCGCGACCGTCGACCCCGGCGAACCACTTGGCCGACTCGACCCGCGAACAGGCCTCGGCCACCGTCTTTCCGGGCCGTCCGCTCGCTTCTTCCCCGTGCCGGAGCGAGCCGTGTCACGGGTGGGCCGCAGGGCCATCGCCGAAGGCGACGCGGAACGCAGCGCAGCGGAGTGGAGCGCCCTTGACTCGGCTCGTGGAGACACGACACTGGCCGAGAAGCGGGCGGCCTCAACGGTCACTTCACCGGCGTGCGTCCACGCCGACCGGTCCGGTCTCCGATCAGCTCGTCGTCCTCGGGAAAGTGATCTCGACTCGGCGGTTCTTCTTGCGGCCCTCCTCCGTGGAGTTGTCGGAGATGGGGTACTGCTCGCCGTAGCCGCGGACCTCGAAGGTGATGGCGGGGTCGTTCAGGTCGCCGGCGAGTTCCGCCTGGACTGCGTCCGCGCGTTGTTTGGAGAGGACGTCACCGTGGGCGGAGGAGCCGAGGTTGTCGGTGAAGCCGAAGACGCGGATCAGCTTGGTGTTCTGTTTCTTGATCTCGTCGGCGATCACCGCGATCCGGGCCTTCGCCTCCGCGCCGAGCTTCGCGCTGTCCTTGCCGAACAGGACCTCCGCCTGGAGGGCGAACGTCACGTCCGCGTTGGTGTCCTCCCGCCGCTCGTCGCCGGACTCGTCCTCCACGACCTGCTTGATGTCGAGGACCTTGGGCTCGGCGAGCGTGCCGCCCTCGGGGAGTTTGAGGTCGGGGTCGTTGGGGTCCACCTCGACCGGTGCGGTCGCGGTGGGTTCGGTGCCCGGGGGGACGCTGGGCGTGGTGTCGTCGGCGTGGGCGGCGGGGGCCGTGCCGAGGATGAGGAGGGTGGCCGTGGCCACCGCCAGGGAGAGACGTGGGGTCATGACCGGCCTCACCCTGAGATCTTGATGACCGCGCTGGGGAACAGCGGGAGCTGGAAGGTGACCTCCGTGCTACTCGCGGGCGGGGCGGGGAACTGGAGGAACACGTCGATCTGTTCCCCCGCCTTCAGCGTCGAGAAGCCAGTGGTGGTGAGGGGGCGGCCTTCCGTGTCGCGGAGGACGTAGTAGCGCTTCTTGGTCTTGGAGTCGACGAGGGTGGCTCCGCCGAGGGAGCGGCCGTTGTTCATGATCTCGGTCTCGTTGCCGCTCAGCGCCGAGGGGATCGTCGCGACTTCCGCGCCGTCGTTCTTGATGGCGCCGTTCACGGTGACGAAGCCGCCGGTGTCGCGTACGGCAGAGGTGAGCTGCAGGAGCAGCCCGCTCGGGCCCTTCATCTCGGCGATCGGCGCCTCGGACTCGCCCTCCTGCGGGTTCGGCTGCGATCCACCGGACTTGGAGGCGGACGACGAGTTCTGCGGCTTCTTGGCGTCGTCGTCACCCCCACCCCCGCAGGCGGCCGACCCCAGGGCCAACCCGGCCACGACGGTCAGCGCGACCGTCACCCTGCGGGCTTTCGCCGCGAATCGCATGCTCATCACTTCAGTTTCCTTCCTCAGCCTGTGGCCAGGTGCACGTCGAACAGGTCCTCGGGACCGGGCAGATCGGTCAGGTCCTCCGGGTCCAGCTCCCAGTCGGCCCCGTCATCGCATGTGAGTGTCGGCAGTACGTCGTCCTCGGCGTCCTCACCCGGCAACTCGAACGTGCACAGCGAATCGATCACCGCGACGGCGGAGGCATGGGCGCGCGTGGTTCTCGTCACGGGGATCACGGAGTCGCCCGCCGTCTTGTTCGCCTGCACAGTGACGCTGGCGCGCAGGACGTCCGGCTCCTCGCAGCGCTGCAGGCTGGCGTCGTTCTGCGCGGCGAGTTCGGATGCGCGCCAGCACGAAGAGGCCAGCCCGAGCACATCTCCGTCGAAGATGTCCTGCCACTTCGTGGGATCGAGGACGTCCAGTCGCCACTGGTCGAAGAGCTGGTCCCTGGTCTCCTGCGCCGCCGCCAGCGCCGCCGCGTCGGCCGCGGTCTGGGCGCCGTTGCGGTTCACCGCCGCCTGGCCCACCGCGAAGTACGCGAACGCGAGAAAGAGCAGGCCCGCCACCACCGTGATGTAGATGGGGAAAGCCTGCCCCGAGTCTCCGCGCCCCCGCGCTCGGATCAGGGGGCCACCTTGCCGATCTGGGTGGTGAGCTTGTCCACGATCGTCTGCCCCAGATTCGTGTTCGCGATCAGCACCACGATCGCCACCACCACCGCGATGATCCCCAGATACTCGACCGCGGTCTGCCCCCTGTCGTCGGAGGCGCGGCGCCGTACCGCCTCCGTCACCCGGACCATGGCCGCGACGACGGTCTTCAGCAGCAGGTCGCTCATGGCGTTCCTCTCGGTTTGAGGCATTGGCATGAGGAACGTAGGGCGGTCGGGGTGTCCCGAACGAGGGTCCCTGGGCCCAATTTCCCAGCCACTTGGCCGCCGCCTCGGCGCGGCTGCTGCTGTGCAGCTTGGCGAAGATGCGGTTGATGTGATTCTTGACCGTCTTCTCGCTGATGAAGCATGCGGCGGCGATCTGCTGGTTGCTCATGCCCGACGCGATGAGGTCCATGATCTCCGCCTCCCTCGCGCTGAGCTGGAACCCCGCCCGGTGACCCGACGGATCCGACTTTCCCATGGACAGTTGCAGTCGCGAAAGATGTTCGGGAAAAGTTAAAGGTAACAAGGTACTTGAGGGCACATCATCGTGTGCATTCGCACTCTCCCGCGCAGTCCGCACCGCCCCCCTCAACTCCTCCACCGTGAACTCCCCATGCACCAGATAACCGCTCGCCCCGCCCCGTAGCGCCGCCCGGACCGTTTCCGGCTCGTGGCTGTACGTCAGCATCAGGACCGTGGCGATCCGGGCCAGGTGGGGCAGGGCCGTGAGGCCGTCGACGCCAGGCATGCGGACGTCGAGGAGGACCACGTCGGGGCGGTGGCGCAGGGCGGCCTCGCAGGCCTCGCGGCCGTCGGCCGCCTCCGCGACGACCGTGAAGTCCGCGCAGCTCGACAGCAGCGCGGTGAGGCCCGCGCGGACCACCGGGTTGTCGTCGGCGACCACTACACGTACGGCGGGCTGGTCCGGCATGGTGCCTCCTCTCGGAAGGTCAGGGCGGCCAGGGGGAGTTCCAGGCGGACTTCCGTGCCCGGGGTGCCGTCGGCGCTGGCGATGCGCAGGCGGGCGCCGACGCAGGCGGCCCGTTCCGCCATGCCGAGGAGGCCGAAGTGGCCGGTGTCGCGGAGGTGTTCGAGGGTGGTGCCGGGTGGCAGGCCGCGGCCGTCGTCGTGGACGGTGAGGGTGAGGAGGTCGTCCTGGACGCCCGCGCGAACCTCCACCGCCGTGGGGTCCGCGTGGCGGTGGGCGTTCTCCATGGCCTCCGCGGTGATGGTGAGGAGCTGGCGGGCCACCATCGGGGGCACGGGGAGTGTCGTACGGTCGCCGGTGGGGCGGTAGGTGACCCGTAGGCCGGTGCGTTCGGCGAAGTCGTCCGCGTGGGCCGCCAGTTCGGGCAGCACGTCCACGCCCTCGGCGGTCCCCGGCTCGCGCCGCAGGTCGGCGAGCAGTTCCCGTGACTCCGCCGCCGCCCTCCGCGCCGAGCGGGCAACCAGCTCCGCCTGCTGTCTCACGTGCGAAGGGTCCGCCGACTCGGCCAGGGCGTCCGCCGCGAGGGCGACGCCGTGCAGGGTCTTGGCCACCGAGTCGTGCATCTCGCGGGCGAGGCGGGCGCGTTCGTCGGCCACCGCCTCGGCGGCGGCGAGGCGGGCGCGTACGGCGGTGAGGGCCTGGGTGGCCTCGCCGAAGCGGAGCAGCAGGCCGCGCAGGGTGGAGCCGACCGCTCCGGTGATGACGCAGAAGCCGGGGAGGAGGAGGCGTTCGGCCAGGCCCGCGTTCGTGCCGTGGCCGACGGTCGCCTGGACCAGCAGCAGGATCAGCGACTGGAGCGAGGCGAAGCAGGCGGCGCCGCGCCAGCCGTAGACGATGCCGGCGAGGAGTGGGGTGCAGACGCTGACGTAGGCGAGGGTGGTGTCGGGGCCGGCGGAGATCAGCAGCAACGTCCCGACGACGGTGTCGGCGGCCAGGAGGGTGGGGTGGCGCAGGAGGAGGGGGCCGAAGCGTTCCCAGTCGCGGAAGAGGACGTAGGAGCCCATGAACGTGGCGACCACGGCCGCGCCGACGAGGCGGACGCCCAGGCCCGGGGAGGCGTGGAGGAGGGCGGCGGGGGCGGCTATGGCGATCATGGCGAGCCGGAAGCCGAAGACCTGCCGGCACATGGCCTGTACGGCGTTCACCTGGAGGCTGACGCCGTCCACGCCTGCCTTGCCCGCGGTTTTCTTCGTGACCGTCATACCGGTCGCCTACTCCCCCGTGATCGAGCTGAAGTCCGTGCCGGAGCCGAGCAGCATGCCCGCGCCGAGGAGGAGCATCGTCGCCGGGACCATGAACGTGGTGATCATCAGCGTGGCTTTGGGGACGGCGCGGGCGGCCTTGCGGCGGGCGTTCTGGGCGTCGGTACGGCGCATGTCCTTGGCGATGGCGACGAGCGTGTCGACGATCGGGGCGCCCAGTTCCTCGCCCTGCTGGAGGGCGGTGACGAACATGGCGACCTGTTCGGAGTCGTTGCGGCGGCGCAGTTCCTCGAAGGCCTCGCGGCGGCTCATGCCGAGGTCCATCTGGCGGAGCGTGATGCGGATCTCGTCCGCCCAGGGGCCCTCGTACTTCGACGCCACCCGGTCGAGCGCCTGGCGGAAGCCGAGGCCGGCGCTGACGACCACGGCGAGGACGTCGAGGAAGTCCGGCAGGGTTCGCTCGATCGCGTCCTTGCGGACCCTGATCGCCGACCAGATGCCGACCTCGGACCAGAAGGCCGCGAAGGCGAGCATGAGCAGGGCGACGAAGAAGCTGCCCTGGAGGAGGGCGGCCAGCGCGCCGACGGCGCCGATCGCGCCGTAGACCGCCCGTCGGGCCGCGTAACGGTCGATCGTCAGGCCTCCCGGGTTGCCCGCGAGGTCGATGCGGCGGCGGTACCGGGCAACCTGCTTGGGGCCCATCAGGCGCAGTACGGAGGGGGCGTACCGCATGCCCATGCGGTCGACGAGGGAGCCGACGGCGCCGGTGCGGGTGGCGCCGACCTCCAGGGCGAGGACGAGGTCGCTGGGGAGTTTCACCTCGGCCCGGTACATGCGGATCCCGGTGAAGATCCCCCAGACGGCGAGGCCCATGACGAGTGCGAGCAGGAGTTCCACGGTGTGCGTCCCCTCCTCAGACGTCGATGCGGGACATACGGCGGATGAGGACGAAGCCGACGGCGTAGAGGCCGAAGGCGACGATCACGCAGGCCTGGCCGACGGCGGAGGACGTCATCCGGTCGAGGGTGCCGTCGTTGACGCCGTCCATGAGGAACAGGGCGCCGACGCCGAGCACCGGGACGGCGTACGAGGTCATCTGGACCTGGGACAGCTGGGTGCGGACCTCGCGCCGGGTCTCCTTGCGCTCCTCCAGGGTCTCGGTGAGGTTGCGCAGCGCGCCGACGACCTGGCCGCCGGCCCGGTTGGAGAGGACCAGGGTGGTGACGAGGACGACGAGTTCGCGGGAGGGGAGACGGTCGGCGAGTTCACCGAGGGCGTCGTCGATGGAGTGACCGATCGCCAACTGGTCGGCGACCTTGCCGAGTTCCTCGCCGGCCGGGGCCTCCAGCTCCTCCGCCGCCATGCCGATCGCGGTGCGCAGGGCGAGGCCCGCGTGGGTGGCGTTGGCCAGGATGCGGGCCAGTTCGGGGAGTTGGTTGATGAACCTCTCGATGCGTTTCTGGCGCTGCCAGTTGAGGAACTGGAGGGCCGCCCAGAGGCCGAGGAGTCCGGCCAACGGGCCGAAGAAGGGGGCCAGGACGGCCTGGCCGACCAGCCACAGGCCCGCCACCGTCACGAGCATGTAGACGAAGAACTCGCCCGGCGTGACGTCCAGGCCGGTGGCCGCCAGCTTCAGCTCCAGCTTGCGGCCCGCCGTCGTACGGCGCAGCCGCCGGTCCAGGTCGCGGAAGCGGCGCCTACGGCCGCCCAGCGGGGCCTGGCCGGTGTAGGACAGGCGCTCCACGAGGGCGGCGCGCTGGGCGCGGCCCTTGGCGTAGACGTGCACGCCCGCGACGGCCAGGGCGCAGGTCAGGAGGGTCACGCCGGTGGTGAGGGTGATGAGGGTGTCGAGGTCCATTGGGGGTCCTAAGGGGTCCTTGGGCGGCCTGTCCGTCCTGCTGCTGGAAGGCCCTACCGGGCTTCCCTTGTCGTCAGTTCGAGTGCGTCGCGTGCGACCCCGAACGCCTGCGGGATCGGCTGGCTCGCCATGTAGAGGCGGTCGGCGGTGCGGCGCGGGAGGGGGAAGTACCCGAAGGCGCCGTGGACGCGGCCGTCGGCGGTCATCGGCCGGGCGTCGAAGCGGGCGACGGTCGCGAGCCGGAAGGGCTCCGAGCCGTGGCTGTCGAGGACCGCGATCTCGGTGATCCGGCGGGCGCCGTCCGCGAACCGGGTCAGCTGCACGATGACGTCCACCGCGCTGTTGATCTGGTCGTGGAGCGCGACGAAGGGGATCTCGACGTCGGACATCGAGGCGAGGGTCTGCAGCCGCATCAGCGCGTCCTCGGCGCTGTTGGCGTGGACGGTGGCGAGTGAGCCGTCGTGGCCGGTGGACATCGCCTGGAGCATGTCGAGGGACTCGCCGCCGCGGACCTCACCGACGACGATCCGGTCGGGGCGCATCCGCAGCGAGTTGCGGACGAGGTCGCGGATGGTGATCCGGCCGTTGCCCTCGACGTTCGGCGGCCGGGACTCCAGCCGGATGACGTGGGGCTGCTGGAGCTGGAGTTCGGCCGAGTCCTCGATGGTGATGATCCGCTCGCCCTCCGGGATGAGCCCGGACAGGGCGTTGAGCAGGGTCGTCTTGCCGGTGCCGGTGGCGCCGGAGACGATCACGTTGAACTTCGCCTGCACCAGTCCCGCGAGCAGATACAGCATCGGCTCGTCGAGGGAGCCGAAGCCGATGAGCTCGTTGAGGGTGAAGGAGCGCGGGAAGCGGCGGATGGTGAGGATCGGGCCGGTCAGGGAGAGCGGCGGGATGATCACGTTGACGCGTTCGCCGGACGGGAGGCGGGCGTCCACCATCGGGTTGGTCTCGTCGACGCGGCGGTTGACGGTCGAGACGATGCGTTCGATGGTCTGCATCAGCTGGTCGTTGGAGGCGAACCGCAACGGGAGCTGCTCGACGCGGCCGGACCGCTCGACGAAGATCGCGTCGGGGCCGTTGACCATGATCTCGGTGATGGAGGCGTCCTCCAGGAGCGGTTCGAGGATGCCGAGGCCGAGCGCCTCGTCGACCACGCGCCGGATCAGCTGCGACCGCTGGCCCGTCGACAGCACCGGGCCCTCGCGGCTGATGATGTGTCCGAGCACCCGCTCCAGTCGCGCCCGGCGTTCGGCCGCCGCGAGCGAGCTCATCTCGGCGAGGTCGATCTCCTCCAGCAGCTTGGCCCGGTACGAGGAGACGAGGGTGCTGTCCTCGCTGTGCCCGCCCCGCTCCTCGGGGGAGGTGATGCGTGCCCGCAGACTCATGGCTGGGCCTTCCTTCAGTGGTCGACCGGCATCGTGGCCGTCTTGCGGGCGGTGCCGAAGTTCCCGATGCCCGGGATGACGGACGGGATGGTGACGCTCGAGGTCACCTGGACCTCGTCGCCCAGGTCGGCGCGCGAGCAGCTCACCGACAGCCAGCTGCTGACCGCCCGTGCGCAGTCCCCGCCGAAGTCCTGGTCGAGGGATGCGCTGCGGGCCCCGGTACGGGCCGCCGTGCCGGCCTGCTGGGCGGCGTACGCGAAGAGGCCCAGCTGGACGGCGCCGAGCGCGACGAGCAGCAGGAGGGGCAGGAAACCGAGGTACTCCAGCGCGACCTGGCCCCGGTCGCCCCGGCCCCGGCTCCCGCCCTGGCCCCGGCGGGGTGCCGCTGCGCCCACCCGTGCCGCCCCAGCGGCACGACTGCCCGCAGCTGCGCGGGGAACACGACTGCCCACAGCTGCGCGGGGAACACGGCTGCCCCCAGCTGCACGGGGAACACGGCTGCCCCCAGCTGCACGGGGAAGGTGCCCGCGGTTGCGCCGGCGCGGCGGCCCCCACGGGAGTCTGTACGACATCTCAGTCGTCCTCCTCCTCGACGGCCCCCGCGTGCCCGTGCACCGTGAACGGGAAGTCGATCGTGCCCGGGAACAGCACGGGCACCCGCAGGGAGACGTCGGCGGTCACATAGCCGCCGCCGGTGCCGCAGTCCACGTCGGCGTTCCCCCTCCACGCGTCCCCCAGTTTGTCCAGGCCGGCCTGCTGGCAGGCCCCCTCCCGCTCCCCCGGGTGCGCCGCCGTGCCCGCCCGCACCGCCTCGTCGGCAGCATTCCCCGCGAGCGTGAACGTGTACCCCACCAGCACGAACTGCCACACCACGACCAACGTCACGATGATCAGCGGGGTCATGCCGAGGAACTCGACGGTGACCTGGCCCCGGTCGTCCCTGCGCAGCCTCCGCACGGCGCTCACTCCTTCCGCCGCCGGAAGCCGCCCGCGCCCCGGCCCGCGCCCCGGCCCGCGCCCCGGCCCGCGCCCCGCTCCCCGCCCCGGGCGCGCCCGCCCCGCCGCACCAGGGCCGTCTCCGGCGCCTTGACCAGTCCCAGTTCGGCGGCGAGCGCCCACAGGGCCTGGCGGACGGTGCCCTTGCCGTCGAGGGCGTGGACCCGGCCGGCGTCGACCGCGGCCTGCAACTCCCGGAAGTTGGCGGGGATCGCGGTGCCGGCCACGGCCGTGCCGGTGATCTTCTGGATGAGCGGGGGCTGGATCTCCGTACCGCGCGTGAGGCGGTTGACGACGACGGTGGTCTCCTCGGCCTTGCGGACCTGGAGCCGGTCCCACATGCGGACGGTGCGTTTGGCGCCGCGTACGGCGACCACGTCCGGGGTGGTGACGAGCAGGGCCCGGTCGGCCATCTCGACGGCGGCGGCTCCGGCGCCGCTGAGCTGGGCGCCGCAGTCGACGATCACGACCTCGTAGCGGGAGCGCAGGGCGCCGACGATCTGGCGTACGGCCCGGTCGGTGACCTCCTCGCCGCGTTCGCCCTCGGCGGGGGCGAGGAGGAGGGCGACTCCGGTGTCGTGGCGGAAGACGGCCTCGGCGAGGATGCGGGGCGAGATGTCGGTGATGGCGGCGAGGTCGACGACCGAGCGGCGGAACTGGACGTCCAGGTAGGAGGCGATGTCACCGGCCTGCAGGTCGAGGTCGACGAGGGCGGTGGGCCGGCCGGAGGCCTGGGCGGCGAGGGCGAGTTGTACGGCGGTCAGCGTGGCGCCGACGCCTCCCTTGGCGCCGCTGACGGTGACGACGGTGCCGCCGACGCCGGGGAACGCGTCGGCCCCGTGGCCCAGATGACGTCGTACGCCGACGGACCACTGGGCGACGGACTGGACGCGGCTCGCGAGCTCCTCGTAGCCGAGGGGGAGCGTGACGAGTCCTCGGGCGCCGGAGTCCATGGCGGCCTGGAAGAGACCGGGCCCGGCGTCGGTGGTGACGAGGATGACGCCGACCGCCGGGAAGCGCAGGGCTACCTCGCGGACCAGCTCCAGCGCCGGTACGGGGCCGATGCGTTCGTGGACGATCACGACTTCGGGGAGTTCGTCGACGGACTCGGCGGCGAGGCGGGCGAGGGTGTCGACGAGTTGGGTGGAGTCGGTGACCGGGGTGCCCGGTTCGGCGTCCGGGAGCTGGCTGAGCAGGGTGGTGAGGGAGCGGACCGCGTCCGCGTCGCCGACGGCCGGGAGGATCCTCGTGGGCATGGGCGGCGGCCTCTCACTTGTCCGTGACGAGTTCGTACGTACGGTCCTGGTCGGGGATCGTGGTGTCCCCGCCGGGGGCCACGAGGGCGAGGCGGACCCGCTTGGCGAAGGACTCGGCGTAGGTGATGCGCTGGGCGTCCAGGGTCGTCAGCGCGAAGGTGATGGGGACCGCGTCGGTGGCGGAGCTGTCGCGGTCGTTGCGGTCGGGTTCGAGGGCGGTGATCTCGCCGACGTCGAGGACGCGCGCGTTGGTGACGATGATCTTCGACTGGTCGGGGTCGCTGTCGCGGGCGCCCTCGAAGGTGGCGTACACGTTGACCGAGGACCCCGGCCGGATCTTGCCGGCCACGCCGGTGGCCGCGTCGACCATGATGGCGACCTCCTGCTGCCCCGGCTGGAGGGCGGGCTGGTCGACGATCATGTCGCTCTGCAGGAGCGAGCCCTTCTTCAGGGTCGTCACGGCGATCTTGTCGCGGATCGCGGCGAGGTCGGTGACGGCGTTCTCCGACAGCCAGCGCTTCGGCATCTCGATCTTCTTGAACTGGCTCTCCTTGAGAGCCGTGTACGGCGCGACGTCGGACCGCAGTTCGTAGGCGGTGACCTCGGGGCCGACCTTGGAGTTCACGTCGTCGATGACGGAGAGGACGCCGGCGAAGGCACCGAGGGCGCACAACACCGACAGGAGCAGGAGAATCACGCCGCGGCGCTGACGGGAGTTCATGGAACCGTGCAACCTCGTTGGGGGTCGGGTCGAGCGGGAACGAACGGGTGGGCGGGGCTGTCTCAGCCGCCCGCGGTGAGCGCGCGGACGGGTCGGGCGGTGAGCTCGGCGGTGGGCGGCGGGGTGGCGGAGCAGAACACGCAGCGGTCGCCGATGACGTCGATCCCGCACCAGTGGCAGACGCCCTGGCGGACCGAGGCGACGAGTTGGTAGAGGACCGACAGGTCGGGCAGATAGGCGCAGAACTCGATCAGCTTCGGCGTCCCCCACCAGTCGGCGGACTCGGCGGGCGCCTCGGTCTCCCGCAGGCCCTGCGCCTTCCAGGAGGGGGCGAGGGTGGAGGTGACCCAGTCGGACTGGAGCTGGCCGCGGCCGACGAGCATCCACGTCCCGAACTCCGGTCCGGGAAGGGTGACGTCGGGAGCGGCCTTGACCAGCTCCGGCTGCGGATGGGCGAGCACGCCGAACTGACTACCCGGAACCCAGGACCGGGCATGCGAGGTCAGTCCGACGACCGGGACGCGGTCGAGCCGGGCGACCGACCCGAGGAGCGCGCCCGCGTGGAGGTAGTGGGTGAGCAGCCGGCCCGCCGAGGCGAGCACGCCGGGCCCGAGGTCGCAGGAGGCGAGCTGGCGCAACTGGCGGGCGAGGACGGCGACCGCGAGGGGCGGCAGGTCGGGCCGGAACAGCGCGATGCGGTCGCTCTCCAGCAGCGAGCGGATGGTGTGCAGCCGCTGTTCCACGGCCGGGCGCACGGCCCGCGAGTACACGACGACGAGATGCCCGTGCTGTTCGACGAGCAGCTGTACGGCCTCCAGGGCCTGCTCCAGCGGCTGCCGGTCCAGGTCGGCGAGCACGACGGCGGGCAGGGTCCGCTCGTCCTGCGGCGGCAGCGCCAGGTCGGCGCCGGTCACGGCAACGGCAGTTGGCACGCGCAGCTCCCCGATTCCCGCGGTCCGGCCCACCGGGAGTTACTCCGGCGCACCGAGGTGACTTCATTGCGTGACTACGTCAGCACTGTAACCACGCGCTTGTGGCCGGAGAACAGCTTTCCGTAGCTGGTAAGGAACTGTTCTTCGCGCAAGTCGCGGCAAACCGGGGCAGGTTGCGCACACGGACCCTCCACAGCCGGATCCCTTGACAAGGGAATTGGTCTGAACCAACGTATTGTCATGTCCCCACATAAACGAGTGACGAGACTGACGAGACTCTGGTCGGGGGCGGTCACCGCCGCCCTCGCCCTGTCCCTGGCGGGCGCGGCTCAGGCGTCCGCCGCGGACCTGAACAACGCGAAGAACGCCGGTTTCGAGTCCGGCCTGTCCAACTGGTCCTGTACGGCGGGCAGCGGTACGACGGTGTCCTCGCCGGTGCACGGCGGCGCCGCCGCCCTCAAGGCGACCCCGGCCGGCCAGGACAACGCCAAGTGCACCCAGACGGTGGCCGTGCAGCCCAACTCCACCTACAGCCTGAGCGCCTGGGTGCAGGGCGGCTACACCTACCTGGGCGTGACGGGCACGGGCACCACGGACGTCTCGACCTGGACCCCGGACTCGGCGGCCTGGAAACAACTGCGGACCACCTTCACCACGGGGTCCTCCACCACCTCGGTGACGGTCTACACCCATGGCCGGTACGCCCAGCAGCCCTACTACGCGGACGACATCTCCGTCTACGGCCCCGACGGCGGCGGAGGCGGCGACCCGGCCCCCACGATCCCCTCCGCCCCCACGTCCCTGACCGTCTCGGGAACCACCTCCTCCTCGGTCTCCCTCTCCTGGTCCGGGGTCTCCGACGCGACCGGCTACAACGTCTACAGCGGCGGCACGAAGGTCGCAGCGGTGACCGTCATTTCGTAACCACGCAAGCACTCTGCGTGATAACGTGATGGCTGTCGCCGCTGGGCGGAAACCCCGGGCTGAGATGCCCAGGGAGGCGGAGACGTGAAACGCCTGTGGAGGCTGAGTAAGACCGGGGCACGCTCCGGCGTCGGCCTGCGAAGCAGGAATCCACCGAGGCTCCATCGCGTGGAGCGGTAGGAATCGCTCGTGCACACACGGGCGAGTACGCCAATGGCAGAACTTCGACAAGTGACGCCGCACACGATGCCCGGCCGGGCCCCTTCAACCTGGACTCGGCAGGGCTGGGCGGCTACACGGTCGACCAGTTCAAGGCCGACATCAAGGCCAAGCAGGCGGCCGGCAAGAAGGTGATCGTCTCGGTCGGCGGGCAGAACGGCACGGTGTCGGTGAGCGACGCGACCTCGGCGGCGAACTTCGCGAACTCCGTGTACGCGCTGATGCAGACGTACGGCTTCGACGGCGTCGACATCGACCTGGAGAACGGCCTGAACGCCACGTACATGAGCCAGGCGCTGCGGGCGTTGTCCTCGAAGGCGGGCTCCTCGCTCGTGCTGACGATGGCCCCCCAGACGATCGACATGCAGTCCACGTCCAACGCGTACTTCCAGACCGCGCTGAACGTGAAGGACATCCTCACGGTGGTCAACATGCAGTACTACAACAGCGGTTCGATGCTGGGCTGCGACGGCAAGGTGTACTCGCAGGGCTCGGTGGACTTCCTCACCGCCCTGGCCTGCATCCAGTTGGAGGGCGGCCTGGCCCCGTCCCAGGTGGGCCTCGGCCTCCCCGCCTCCCCCAGCGGCGCGGGCAGCGGCTACGTGTCCCCCACGGTGGTCAACAACGCCCTGGACTGCCTGACCAAGGGCACGGGCTGCGGCTCCTTCAAGCCCTCGAAGACGTACCCCGACCTGCGCGGCGCGATGACCTGGTCCACGAACTGGGACGCGTCGGCGGGCAACGCCTGGTCGTCGACCGTGGGGCCGCATGTGCACGCGCTACCGTGAGCCACGCCGACTGCCGCGCAGCACGCGGGAGCACCAGCCGATGACCGTCGCGTTGACCAGGGCTCCGAAGGCGATGGCGAGCACGATCATCGAAACGTGGTCCGGGAGGGCCAGGACGACCAGGCTGGCCGGGGCCGTGGCCAGGAGGGGGATGACCCCGGCCATGGACTCGCCCGAGTCGTCCAGGGCGGTCACCACCAGCGCCCAGATCAACAGGGCGGCGCAGACGCCCAGGTAGACGAGGGCGAGGACATCGGTGAGGGCGTGCCGTACGCGGCCGGCCACGGTATCGGGAGCGGTATCGGGAACGGACTCAGGAACGGAATCGGTCACGGAGGGCTCTCCTCGGTCGGCGCGTCAGAGGTGCAGGCCGGGTGGGTTCGGGCGGGCCAGGCCCAGGTCGTAGGCGAGGATCGTCGCCTGGACGCGGTCCCGCAGCCCGAGTTTGCGCAGGAGGGCGTTGACGTGGGACTTCACCGTGCCCACGGTGATGCCCAGTTGATCGGCGATCTCCGCGTTGTTGAGGCCGCCGGCCAGCAGGGTGAGAACGCCCCGCTGGCTGGCGGTCAGGCTGTCCAGTTCGGGGGACGGAGTGCCGGAGGCGGTCCCCGCGCCGCCGCCCGAGGCGTAGTGCCCGATCAGCCGCCGGGTCGCCGACGGCGCCAGCACGCTCTCGCCCGCCGCCACCACCCGGATGCCCTGGAGGAGTTCGGCGGGCTGGACGTCCTTGAGGAGGAAGCCCGAGGCTCCGGCCCGCAGGGCGTCGAAGACGTACGCGTCGAGGTCGAAGGTGGTCAGGACGAGGACCCGGGGCGCGCCCTCGCGGCCGGTGATGATGCGGGTGGCGGCGATGCCGTCGAGTTCGGGCATGCGTACGTCCATGACGACCACGTCGGGGCGCAGTTCCTCGGCCATCCGCACCGCTGTCGCGCCGTCCCCGGCCTCGCCGACGACCGTCAGATCGTCCTCGGCGTCGATCACGGCGGCGAACCCCGCCCGTACGATGCCCTGGTCGTCGACGACCAGCACCTTGAGACTCATCGTTCCCTCTTCTCGTCACCCTGCTCCGCCACCGGCGCGAGCGGCAGCCGGAGGCCGACCGGGCCGGACGCCCCGGTGGTCAGGGTGCCACCGAGCGCCGCGATCCGCGCCGTGAGCCTCTCCCGTACGGCGGGCCGGGCGCCAAGCGGCACACCGGTCGCGGTCAGCGTCAACGTATCGCCGTCCGCGTCGATTTCGAGCAGCGCCGGTTCCGTGCCGCCGGCCGCGAGCAGTGTCTCGGCGGCATGGTAGGCGGTCAGGTCCACGGCCGTGGGCAGCCGGTCCGGTATCCGGTCGGTGAGCCGTATCTCCACCTCGCGGCCGGTGGCCCGGGACTGGGCGGCCAGCAGGTCGAGGGCCTGGAGTGTGGGCTGGGGGCGCAGTTCGGGCGCCGTCTCGTTCTCCCGGACCGTGTCGAGCAGGGCGCGCATCGCGGCCAGTGCCTCGCGGGCCCGGTCGGCGGTCGTGTCGAGGCGGCCCGCCTCCGCCTCGGCGACCATGTCGGCGGTACGGGAGAGCACGGTGGTCTCCAGCCCGCCGGCGATCCGGCGGCGCTCGGCCCACGCCTCCCGCACGGCCTCCTCGGTCCAGGCGGCGAGCCGTTCCTCCCGCGCACCCCGGGCGGCCGCCTCGCGCCGCCCGCGCAGGACTCCGGCCCCTACGGCGGCGGCGACGGGAAGGGCCGTCCCGGCCACCGCAGCCGCGCCGACCACCCAGCCGGGCAGGCTCGTCCCCCGGTCCAGGACGGCGGCGGTCAGGGCCGCCGCGTGCACCGCCACGGCGACGCCGCCGAGGGCCACCGGCGGGGGCACGGCCGGATACCGTTGGCGAATCCGGTCGGCGCCCTCGAAGTGTCGCGAGAGTCTCAGCGACACGCCGTCGGCACGGCGTGTCGCTGAGACTGTGCGCACACTTTGCCCCGTCGCCCGTCTGTCCGCGAGCGCGGCGCAGGTGGCGAGCATGCTCAGGGCGGGCGGTAGGAGCGCCGGGCCCGTGTAGGCGCCCAGCGCCATCGCCACCGGCCAGAGTGGGGCCAGGGCCAGCAGGGCGGCCAGGGCGAGCCGGCGGGTCCGGCGGAGCCACAGCAGGGCGACCGCCTGGGCCGCGGCGAGCAGGGCGAACAGCGCGCCCGCGGTGATGTGCGAGGTGTACGACGCGCTGTCCGCGCGGATCACCAGTGCGGGGAGCAGCGGTTGGAGGGACAGCCCGAGCGCGGCGACGACCTGGGCGAGGCGGTAGCCGCGCGGCACGCTTCCCTCCACCGGGGCGGCGCTCCGGCCGGGCAGGGCCGCGCGCACCTCCCAGCCGCCGTCGGCCGTCGGGCCGGTGCTCAGGGTGCCGCCCGCCTCCCGGGCGCGGGAGCGCAGGAAGCCCTGGCCGCGGCCGCCGCCGAGGCCCGCCGCGTGCGCCGTCGCGCCGGCCGGCGGGGCCGCGCTGGTGACCACGACGTCCGTGCGGGTGTCGCCGTACCGGCACAGCACCGTCGTACGGGCGCCGGGCGCGTGGCGTGCCACGTTGGTCAGCGCCTCGCGCACGATGCCGTACGCCGCGTCCGCGAGGACCCCGTCCGGGAGGGGGTCGATCTCGCAGTCCACCGGCTGGTCGAGCCTGCGGAACCCGGCGACGAGCGCCTGCAACCGCTCCTGCGGCGTGGGGAGTTCCTCACGCGAGGGCGTCGGCGCCCGGACCGCGCCGAGGGCCCGGGTGACCTCCCGGCCGGTCTCGGCGGCGAACCGTAATGCCTCCTGGGCCAGTTCGGGGCGCCGCTCGCGCAGTCCCAGCGCCGCGCCCGCGGTGACCACCACGGCGGTCAGATGGTGGGCGCTGACGTCATGCAACTCCCTTTCCATCCGGCGCCGTTCGGCCGCCGGGAGCCGGTGGCGCTCGGCCTCGGCGCGGCGCAGCGCCTGCTCGGCCGTCTGTCGGGCCCGCCGGACCCGCCGGGCCAGCAGCCCGCTGCCGCACGCGGCCAGGTACAGCAGGGCGGTGAGGGCGACGCCGAGGCCGTCGCCGTCGCGGAGCCCGTGCAGGGTGACGTCCTGCGCCAGTTGCCAGAAGGGGAGCGTCACCACACACAGCACGGCGGTGAAGGTGTCGCGTTCGCTCGCCACGGTGAACAGGGCCAGCGCGACGCCCGCGGTCCCGAACACGGCCACCGCTCCCGTGGGCAGCGGCCCCGCCCCCAGCCCGCAGGCGACGGCGACCAGGACCAGGGTGGTCACCGGCCGGGTACGGCGCAGGGCGAGTGCGGCGGTCACCGGTCCGGCCACCAGGGCGGCCACGAGCAGGTCGGACGCGGAGGGGACGGTGCCGCGCGCGAGCGCCGCCCCGGGCCACACCAGCGCCTGGACGCAGATCAGCAGGACCGGGATCAGTCGGTCGTCGGTTCGCTTCATGGTGCGCCCAGGCTATGTCCGCAGGTGAGGGACCCGACTCCGGCTCGGGTCGTATTCCCGCCTCTTACCTGGGTTGCAGATCCCACGGCCGCTCTATCCGCGGTTCGACCCCCTCAATCGTCCCGCAGCGCGAGGACCGCGCCGGGTCCCCGACCCTAGGCTCGATCACATCGAGGAAGCGGTCGACCGACCACCGCCTCCGACACCACACACCTGTCCACGGGGAGTCACCATGTCCAAGCGCGTTCTCGTCTCGTCCCTCATCGGTGCCGTCGTCGTCCTCGGCGGGGTGGCCGCCGGCGGTCTCGCGTGGGCCTTCTCCCCCACGGAGCCGTCCGTGGAGAACAGCTCGGTGCGTTATGTCGCCCCCTCGGGCGACAAGGCCGGCTCGGTCACCTTCACCGCGGACGTGACCGACGACAACGGGATCAAGGACCTCAAGGTGATCGCCTGGCCCGCGAGTTCGAAGCTCGACCCGACCGCGGCGGAACTGCGGCACGTGGACAGCGCCAAGTGCCAGGCCGTCTCGGACGAGACGTACCGCTGCACCTACACCCTGAAGGTCACCGAGGCGGAGGCCGCCGACCTGGACAAGGGCACGTGGTACGTCTCCACCCTGGCGACGTCGAAGGACGGCGGCACGACGTTCGTGCCCCGCGCCGCCACCTTCGAGGTCGCCGCCCACTGACCACTCTCCTCACCCCCGCGGCGCGGCCGGACCCTCCCCCAGGTCCGGCCGCGTCGTCATCCCATGGGCCGGTAGTACCCGAGCACCCAGGCCAGCTGCGCGAACCAGCCATGCAGCATCCCGGGCGGCTTCGCGTTCACCACACCCTCGTAGACCCGGCCGTCCAGATGGACCACGGCGACCATCAGCGCCTTGCCGTTGGGGCTCGCCTTGTAGTGGACGCTCCGGATCTCCTGCCAGGGGAAGTCGACCGTGATGTCGTACATCTCGAAGGCCACGCCGGAGGCGTCGACGACGATCGAGTTGTGTTTGTCGACGGCGAGGAACTCGGGTCCGGCAGCGGCGGGTTGCGGCGACCCCGGTGCGTACGGGGGCGGAGGCGGTCCGAAGCCCGGCGGGACGGCCGGGGGTGGCGGCGGCTGCTCTGTCACCCCGGCAACCTACCTTGAGCCGGCTAGCGCTTGAGCAGCGCGAGGATCTCCTCCGTCGTACCCGGCTCGCCGATCAGCGGGAAGAGGTACGACACGCTGTGCCGGTGGGCGTCCTCGTTGATGTCGGTCATCGCGTCGGCGGCGAACGTGACGTGGTAGCCGTGCTCGTGGGCGGCGCGGGCGGTCGACTCGACGCCGAGGCTGGTGGCGATGCCGCCGAGCACGATCTGGGTGACGCCCCGGCGGCGAAGCTGGATGTCGAGGTCGGTGCCGTGGAAGGCGCCCCAGTTCCGCTTGGTGACGTGGATGTCCCCGTCGTGGCCGGTGAGCGGCTCGGCGATCGGGCCGAGGTCGTACGGCCGGGAGCGGCCGCCGGCCAGCCGGAGCGCCTCGCTGCGGCCGGGGACGGCGTCGGCGCCGTCGGGCGAGGTGGCCATGCGGACCAGGATCACGGGGGCGCCGGCGGCGCGGAAGGCGTCGGCGAGTTCGGCGGCCCTGGCGACCACGTCGGCGGCGGCGTACGGCTTGGTCGGGGCGACGAGCGTGCCCGCCTGGAGGTCGATCAGGACGAGCGCGGTCTTGTCGTCGAGCACGGTCACGGCCACGGCACGGCACCTCTCCTAGGGGAGCACGAGCCTAGGAGAGATACTTGCCAAACTCAAGCTTGAGTAACTCAAGCTACTCACATCCACACGTTCCGAGCTCGAACCACACGGTTTTCCCCACCCCGTCCTGCTGACACCCCCACCGCCGGGCCAGCGCGTCCACCAGGAACATCCCCCGCCCGCTCTCCGCGCCGCAGGCGTCCCCCATCTCGGGCACGCACCGCTCCCGGTCCTCCACCTCGCACCGCAGCACCCCGTGCGCGGCCGTCAGCGTGAGCCGGAACCGGCTCGCGGTGGGCGTACCTCCCCTGCCACCCGGGCAATGGGGGCGCAGCAGCGCATTGGTGGCCAGCTCGCTGACGAGCAGTTCGGCGGTGTCGACCAGATCGCCCCGGTCCGCGAGCCCCCACCCCTCCAACTGTCTTCGCACCTGCGCCCGAGCCTCCCGCACGGCGGCGGGCCGGGGCTCGTACTCCACACTCCAGTGGCCGGCGCCCATCGGCGGCTGGGGATAGGCGCCGTAGCGGGGCGCGGGTTCCGGGCGGGGTCCCCCGCCGGAGAGTCGCAGCATGGCCATGGCCTCAGGATGTCCTCCCCGGGCCTTCCGTGTACGGGGAGGACTACCCGATTCCGTACCCGTACCGCTTACGCGGGTGGGCTCACGCGTACTGCAACCGTACGGCCGTACCCCCGCCGCCGGCGTCCCGGACGTCGACGTACGCGCACACCTGGCGGGCGTACCAGAGCCCCTGACCGGGTGCCGGCTCGGCGGCCGGGGGCGGGACGAAGCCGACGAGCGGGTCGTCGATCCGTTCGGCGAGGGAGAGTTCGCAGACGCAGCCGGGCGCCTCGCCCCACAGCACCGCGCCGGTGACCCGGCCCAGGCCGGCGGCCTCCATGACGGCCGTGGCGAACGCCTCCGCGTCGGCGGCGGCAAGGCCGCGCCCGGCGGCCCAGGCGCGCACCGCCTCGGGCGCCGGTTCGGTGAGCCGCCGCGCGTCGGACGGGGTCGGCGGCAGGGGTACGGCGTCCAGTTCGGCGGCGATACGGACCGGGTCCTCGTACACGTCCGTGTCGGGGTGGGCGCGGCGGGCCGCCTCGATGAGGACCGCGCCCGCGGTACGGGTGTCGTAGACGCACATCGCGGTGGTCGCCGAGGGCGCGAAGAGGAGGTTGGCGAGGGCCTCGTAGCGGATCCACTCGGCGCTCTCGCGCGGGGAGCGGCCGGCCCTGCCGTTCCACACCGGTTCCATGAGGAGGTGCATACGGCCGCCGGGGCCGCCGTGTCCGGCGAGGTGGACGGCGGCCCGGGCGACGGCGTTGGCGGCGGAGCCGGTGTACCAGTCGGTGTGCGGGAGGAGGCCGATGTGGCGGGCGTCGGAGCCGAGGGCGTCGCGCAGGAGGTCCAGCCGTTCGGGGGCGAGGATCGCCATCGGCGGGGGCTCGTCGGGGGCGGCGAGCCCTTCGGCGAGGAAGGGGAGGGCGTCACCGAGGAAGCCCTCCTCGGTGCCGAAGACGGTCATGCGGTGGTCGAAGGTGCCGGGTGCGGGCGATGGGGAGGGGGAGGGCGAGGACGGAGCGGTCATGGGTTCCTCGTGGGTCGGTGGGGTGTCGGGGTGCGGTGGGGTGGGGTGCGGCGGGAGGGGAGGAGGAGGATCAGCGCTGGGCCGTCACCCAGGCGGCGATCTGGCTGCGGTTGCTGAAGCCGAGCTTGCTGAGGATGCGTTCGACATGTCCTTCGGCGGTGCGGCGGGCGATCACCAGGCGGTCGGCGATCTGCTGGTTGGCGAGTCCCTCGGCGACGAGTTCGGCGACCTGGGCCTCACGGCGGGTGAGGCGGACGATGGGGGCGGGCGGCTCCTCGGAGTGTCCGTCGGGGCGGGGGAACCCGGTGTCGTCCCCCTCGTCGTCGAGGACATGGGCGGCGAGTTCGGGCAGGGTGAGCGCGGTGCCGCGGTCGTATGCGCGGCGGTAGGCGGCGGGCCCGATCGCCTCGCGGACGCGGTCCTCGGCGGCGCGGCGGGTGGCGTTGAGACAGGCGGAGCCCCAGCGGTCGCGGTCCACGTCGGTCCAGGCGCGGTCGGCGCCGCCGAGCAGGAGGGCCGCGCGGTCGTGGGCGCCGCGGTCGGCGGCGATCCGGGCCAGCAGATCGAGGGTGAGGCCGATGCCGACGACGTCGTGGACCGCGAGCTTGAGCCGCAGCGCCTCACGTGCGTGGCCCTCCGCCCGTTCCCAGTCGCCCTTCACGGTGTGGGCGAGGGCGACGATGCGTTCGCCGTACGACAGCACCCACTGCTCGCCGTGCTCCGCGCAGAGCCGGCGGATCTGCTCGCACACCTCGATGGCCTCGTCGGCCCGGCCCAGGAAGGCGAGGGAGCAGGCGAGTTCGACGTGGTCCAGGCCGAGGAGGCTGAGGTGCTGGCCGGGTGCGCGGCCGCGGGCGACGGCGGCGCGGAAGTGGGTGAGGGCGCCGGGGATGTCGTCGCTGAACAGGCGGATGACGCCGATGGTGTAGTCGGCGTGCGCAGCCTCGGCCTGGTCGCCGAGGCGCTGGGCGAGGGCGCGGGCCTCCTCGGCGCGGCGGCGGCCCCGGGTGAGGTCCTCGGGGCAGCCGGCGAGGAGACCCGTCGCCCACAGGGCGCGAGCCCGTTCGGGGGTGGGTTCGGGGTTGGCGTCGAGGGCGCGGTCGAGCCAGTAGCGGCCTTCGCGGGGGGCTCCGCAGGCATGCCAGGCGAACCACAGGGTGCCGGCCAGCCGGAGCCCGGCGTGAGCCTCGCCGGGGGTGGTGAGGCTGAAGTCCAGGGCGGCGCGGATGTTGTCCCGGTCTGCGCGTAACCGGGCGACGATCCCGGGCTGCCCGGGCCCGAACCACTCCCGCTCGCAGGTCGCTGCCAGCCGCTGCGCCCAGTCCCGGTGCCGGATGCGGGCGGCGCGCTCCTCCCCCGGCATCTCGCGCAGCCGCTCCTGCCCGTAAGTCCGCAGGGTGTCGAGCAGCCGGTAGCGCAGCCCGCCGTCGGGGCCGACTTCCCGGCACAGCACGGACTTGTCGACAAGTCCGGCGACGACCTCGAGGACGTCGGTGAAACCAGCCCGTCCGGGGGTCCCCCCTCTGGGGGAGCTCGAGGACGAGGGCCGTTCAGGGCCGACGAGGAGGGCCCGGGGGACGGAGCCCCCCGGGCCCGCACACACCGCTTCCGCGGCCTCCAGGTCGAAGCTTCCCGCCAGCACCGACAACCGCGCCCACACCGACTGCTCCCGCTCGTCGCACAGTTCGTGGCTCCAGTCGACGGCGGCCCGCAGGGTCTGGTGACGGGGCAGTACGGCGGGGCTGCCGCCGGTGAGGAGGCGGTAGCGGTCGTCGAGGCGGGCGAGGAGCTGGTGGACGTCGAGGACGCGCATCCGGACGGCGGCCAGTTCGATGGCGAGGGGCAGTCCGTCGAGGCGACGGCAGAGGCGGGCGACGGCGGCGCGGTTCGCGGCGGTGAGGCGGAAGCCGGGGACGACGGCCGCGGCGCGGTCGGCGAAGAGGGCGAGGGCGGGGTAGCCGTCGGCGGCGGTGAGGTCGCCGTCGGGGTCGGGGACGGGCAGCGGCCGTACCTCCATGAGGTGTTCCTCGGTGAGTCCGAGGCGGTGGCGGCTGGTGGCGAGGAGGCGGATGCCGGTCGTGCCGTGCAACAGGGCGCCGGCGAGGGCGGCGCAGGAGGTCGCCAGGTGCTCGCAGTTGTCGACGACGAGGAGCAGTCGGCGCTCGCGTACCCGCTCCACGAGTGATTCCAGTGCCGGGCGTTCGGAGTAGTCGTGCAGGCCGAGCGCGTCGGCCACGGCCAGCGGGACGAGGGCCGGGTCGCGGAGTCCGGAGAGGTGGACGAAGCGGACGCCGTCGGGGAAGGCGCGCTCGACGCGGGCCGCGATCCGGGCGGCGAGGCGGGTCTTGCCCACACCGCCGGGGCCCGTCAGGGTGACCAGCCTCGCCCTGGCCAAAAGTTCGCGCCCTTCGGCCAGTTCGCTCCGCCGGTCGACGAAGCTGGTCGTCTCCACCGGCAGGTGACAGTCCCGGCGCGGCGCTGATCCGCCCATGATCGGCCAGTCCTCTGGGGGTGCGTTCATGCGGACCCTCAGGCTTCCCCGGCTTGTACATATATGCACCTCGGCCTCACCCCCACGGGTGCACTTCGGCGAGGTCCGACCGCCGCGACACGCCCACGCGTACACTGCGCCGCCGATCAGCCCGTCCCTTTCCGCATGATTCAGGCCAAGCGGCTCTTTGTCGCTTGTTGACCTGACCATGCCAACCCCGGACCATGAGCGGCACCGCACCGCCGCACACAGCAAGCGCACAGCACGACCCCCCACGACCACTCCCCACAAGGAGAGTTCATGCGACTTCGCATCCGCGGCCAAGGCGCCGGCGCCACCCGCGCCCGCAGCGGGAAACGGACCGCTGCCCTCGCCACCCTGCTGGCCCTCGCCCTCGCGGCCCCCCTCTCGGCGACGGCCGGCCCCGCCTCCGCCGACAGCGCCCCGAAGGCGACCGCCTCCTCCGACGACATCCGCCAGTACGAGATCCACGTCGACCACAACACCCCCGTCACCCGCACCGCGATCGCCCAGGCCGGGGTGAGCGTCGACGAGGCCGACGAGGAGACGGTCGTCGTCTCCGGCCGCGCCGACCAGATCAGCAAGCTCCGCGCCAAGGGGTACGAGGTCACCCCGGTGGGCTCCGCGCCCAACCGTCTCGCCGAGAGCGAGGTGCGCCTCTTCGACTTCCCGACGGCGGACGCCAAGTACCACAACTACGCCGAGATGACCGCGGAGATCGACCAGCGGATCGCGGCCTACCCGAGCATCATGAGCAAGCAGGTCATCGGCAAGTCGTACAGCGGCCGGGACATCGTCGCCATCAAGATCAGCGACAACGTCGGCACCGACGAGGCCGAGCCGGAGGTGCTGTTCACCCACCACCAGCACGCCCGTGAGCACCTCACGGTGGAGATGGCGCTGTATCTGCTCCGCGAGCTGGGCGCGAGCTACGGCACCGACTCCCGGGTGACGAACATGGTGAACGGGCGCGAGATCTGGATCGTCCCCGACCTCAACCCGGACGGCGGCGAGTACGACATCGCCACCGGCTCCTACCGCTCCTGGCGCAAGAACCGGCAGCCCAACTCCGGTTCCTCGTACGTCGGTACGGACCTCAACCGGAACTGGAACTACAAGTTCGGCTGCTGCGGCGGCTCCTCGGGCTCCACGTCATCCGAGACCTACCGGGGTACGGCGGCCGAGTCCGCGCCCGAGGTGAAGGTCGTCTCCGACTTCGTACGCAGCCGGGTCGTCGGCGGCAAGCAGCAGATCACCGCCGGGATCGACTTCCACACCTACAGCGAGCTGGTGCTGTGGCCGTTCGGGTACACGTACTCGGACACGGCGACCGGGATGACGGCCGACGACAACGCCGCGTTCAAGGCCGTGGGGCAGAAGATGGCGGCCAGCAACGGCTACACCGCGGAGCAGTCGAGCGACCTGTACATCACCGACGGGACGATCGACGACTATCTCTGGGGCGTGCACAAGATCTTCTCGTACACGTTCGAGATGTATCCGACGTCCAGCTCCGGGGGTGGGTTCTACCCGCCCGACGAGGTGATCGAGCGGGAGACCTCCCGGAACCGGGACGCGGTTCTGCAGTTGCTGGAGAACGCGGACTGTATGTACCGGTCCATTGGGAAGGCCGCCCAGTACTGCAGCTAGGTGCGCCCCTGACCTGGACTAGGCGTCCTCTTCCTCGAAGTAGGCGTCCAGGACCTCGTCCAGCTGGTCCTCCCACTCCTTGAAGCGGGACCTGGCCGTCGCCTCGATCTCTATCGGGTACCAGCGGCGGTCAGGCGTGTGGACCGTGATGGTGAACCGCTTGCCGAAGCGCGGGGACTCCGTCTCGATGGCGCCGATCTCGTCCCAGCGGAACTCACACGCCTCCTCGTCGAGGCGGAGCCGGACGCCCTGGGCGTCGGCGGTGATCCGCGCCCGGCGGTCGGAGGCCTCGAAGACGGGGCCGTCGGAGGCCTCCTCCTCGGTGGGGGCCTCCTTCTCGGCCTCGGCGGCCGGGGTCTCCTCGACCTCGGCCGTCTCCGCCGTCTCCTCGGACTCCTCGACCTCCTCGGCCGGCTTCGCGTCCTCCGGCTCCGCCTTCAGGGGCGACGAGAGCCCGGGGATGAACGCCGGGTCGAATCCGGCGCCCTCCAGGGGCTTGCTGCTCGAACCTATCCGCTGCTGCTCCACAGCGCGAAGTATGGTCGAAGATCCTGTGCCGGACACAGCCAGCCCCTGTTTCGTTACCGGGATGTAGAAGGCTCCGGCGTTCCTGCCGGGGATGAACGCCTCTGAAGCTGTTGGACCAGCTCTTGTGGCGACCAAGTGCACACGCATCGCCAGACAACCGGTATGCCCAGTCCTTGATCGTTCTGGTCATTCACGAGGCCAATCATGCGTAAGGTCTTGGGCGTGCAGGTCCGCTACAACTAGCAGGGCCGGAAAGCCGGACCGCCCCGGTACAAGTCGAAGAAGGACACCCGGCAGTCGATCCGCCTCAACACCGACGCCTTCTTGCTGCAGGACGACGGCACGGTGTACGTGGCCAAGGTCGGCATCCTCAAGGTCAAGTGGTCCCGCCGGCTTCCGGCCCCACCCACGTCCCTGACCGTCACCAAGGAGCCCCCGCTTCCTGCGCCGCGCAGAGAAGAAGCTCAAGCGTCTTCAGCAGGGGCTGTCCCGCAAGGCCAAGGGATCGAAGAACCGGGCCAAGGCCCGCATCAAGGTCGCACGCCAGCACGCCAAGGTGGCCGACCGGCGCCGGGACTTCCACCACAAGGCATCCACACAGATCATTCGCGACGACCAAGCGGTGTATGTGGAAGACCTCGCGGTGTCCGGCCTCGTGCGCACCCGGCTCGCCAAGTCCGTGCACGACGCGGGATGGTCCGCGTTCGTCGGCATGCTGGAGTACAAGGCGGCCCTGCACGGCCGCGACCACAACGCAAGCCGCAACGTCCTCTTCGAAGGACGCCGTATCGTCGCCGCCGGGCGGGCGGAGACACCAAACGCCTCGTGGAGCGCCGGTAAGACCAGGACGAAAGTCCCGGCACAGCGCGTTGAAGCAGGAAGCCTTCGGAAGGGCCGGACGCCCAGGCCGGAATCCCTGGACTTTGTCCCAGGGAGCACGTCAACGGAGACCTACAACGGAGTACCGCCGTACGGTGTACGGGGAGTGCGGGGGTTGAGGGGAAGCGTCAGCCGAGTACGGCCAGCGCGTCGATCTCGATGAGCAGGCCGGCGGGCAGACCGACGTAGACGGTGGTGCGGGCGGCGGGTGCCTCGGTGAGATCCGCGAAGTACTCGTTGTAGATCTCGTTCATCTCCGCGAAGTGGTTCACGTCCGTCAGGTAGACGCGGATCATCATCACGTCCTCCCAGCGCGCCCCGCCCTCCTCCAGAACGGACTTGACGTTGGCCAGGGTCTGGAGGGTCTGCTCGCGCAGGGTGGGGCCGGCGGGGGTGGGGGCCCTGCCCTCCTCGGCGGGCAGGAAGCCGACCTGGCCGGCGACCTGGAGGATGTTGCCC
Source organism: Streptomyces sp. T028 (assembly GCF_048159505.1). Taxonomy (NCBI): domain Bacteria; kingdom Bacillati; phylum Actinomycetota; class Actinomycetes; order Kitasatosporales; family Streptomycetaceae; genus Streptomyces; species Streptomyces sp. T028. The sequence goes on along the minus strand of NZ_JBLRVZ010000005.1, from coordinate 111,199 downwards.
TTGCGCACGCCGTGGGAGAACCTCGCGGGCGGGGTGGTGTGGGTCTTCGGGGTGAGCGCGATCTTGTCCGTCATACGGGGTCCTTTACTGGCGTTCTGCCGGAGTACTCGCCGCTGATCGCGTCCGCCGTACGGCGCACCAGCGGGCGGAGGGTGAGGAGTTCGTCGGCGGTGACGACGACGTTCGGCGCCGAGACCGACATCGCGGCGACCACCCGGCCGTCCGCGCCGCGGATGGGGGCGGCGACGCAGTTGATGGACTCCTCGTGACCGCCGAGGTCGGTGGCCCAGCCCTGTTCCCGTACCTTCTCCAACTCGCGTAGGAAAGCGGGGGCGTTGGGGGTGGAACGGGCCGTGTACATCGGGTAGTCGAGCTTTTCGGCGACCGCGCGCCGCTCGGCCTCGGGCAGGTCGGCGAGGAGCAGTTTGGCGACGGCGGCGACCGTGATGGCCACGGGCTTGCCGATCCGCGAGTACATCCGCACCGGGTTGCGGCTCTCCACCTTGTCGATGTAGAGGACCTCGCCCTCCTCGTACACGGCGAGGTGCACGGTGTGTCCGCACTGTTCGTTGAGGCGTACGAGGTGGGGGTGGGCGATCTCGCGGATGTCGAGGTTCTCCATCGCCTCCTGGGCTAGGGCGAAGAGGCGGGCGCCAAGGCGGTAGCGCTGGTCGGCCTGGCGGTACACCATGCCGTGCTCGTGCAGGGTACGCAGAAGACGCAAGGCCGTTGTCTTGTGGACGCCAAGGTGGTCGGCGACCTCCCTGAGGCCTGCGGGGCCCTGCGCGAGCAACGGCAGGATGGACAGCGCGCGGTCGACACTCTGGCTCATGGGTTATCTGGGGCGCGCGCTCCTGTCTTCGACTCGGAGCGGGAGGCGCCTTCCTCCTCTTTCATCGTGTAGGCGTAGCCGTCAGCACGTTGGAGTAGTCGAACGTGGCTGTGGTGAACACCTTGAATCGTGCCCTCAGCGGTCGTGATGTTGAAACTTCCGCTGGCACGCACCGCCACCCGGCCCGTGTACGTACCGGCCCGTTTCCCCTTCGGGACTGTGGCACGGACGAGGTCACCGGTCCGGTACCCGTGGTGGACCTTCGTGCGGGTCAGACATAGGCGGGGAAATCCATGGCGGTCGGGGCGTGTCCACGCGTAGGAACCCCGCCCGCTCGCACCGATCACTGTCACCTTGGCCGGATACCGGACGATCACGTCCCCCTTCTCGTGATCGAGGACTCCGACGGCCAGGGCATCAAGGGTACGGGTCTTGGCCAGCCCCATTGCGGTGCGGTTCCAACTGGTGCGGCCGCCGGAGCTGGGGCACACGGGCACTCCAAGTCCTGCCAACGCGTCGACAAGCCGCCGGCGGACGCGGCTGGATGTGGTCGATGTTCAGCCGCACCCCGGTCGCTCCGCAATACGCACAGGATCGCTTCCATTTCGCCAAGAGGTACTCACGGATCTCCATTCCATGCAGCGTGCCGTGCTGGTATTCCACTCCGGACAGGTCCCGGCCCTCACTGAGGGCGTGAATATCGAACGCCACGCGTTCCACGTGGACCTCACTCACCGGCGCCCAGGATGGTGTCCCGCCACCGCTCGCCCCTTGCGTAGCAGTTCCCTTGCACGCGCCGGATGGCACGGCATCAACGCCTTCCCTTGCCTGTCGAGAACGAAGACACGGGGATCACCTGCAGCTGGAGTGTTACCACTCCCGGTCTCTGCCCTCCCCACGACCATGGCCGTGGTTTGGGCGTGACGTCCCCTCCGGCGGGTGCTGCCGGAGTTGATCTCCCCTCGCCCATGTCCCCCGCCGGCGTCCGGCCGTCGCGCGGCCGGAAGTCCGTGAGTCGTTTCGTCCCTGCTCCCGGGGTTGTCTGCTCCCACGGATTCCAGAGCCCGACGCTGAGGAAGCACGCCGGGGTGGGTCTGCTCACCCACGGGCAACGTAGTCATCAAAAAGCGAGTGACGGGGTGCGTATCTCCTGCACCAAATACTATGCAGTGCGGTGCGCAGACTGCATCAGAAACTGCAAAATACGCAACGCTCCTTACGGAAAGGTCTGTATGACAATCAGAAGCACTTCCCAAGCACTCGCCGCCCTGGCTGACGAACGCGTCGACCACCGCTTCAAAGGTCTCCCGCCGGACGCCGACGGCCTCACCGTCGCCCGTCTGACCGCCCAGCGCCGCAACCTCTTCACCGGCGGCTTCACGACCCCGGTGCTGGCCCTCTCCGCCGAGCGCCTGGAACACAACCTGCGCCTGATGGAGACGTACGCGACCCGTCACGGGCTCGCGTTCGCCCCGCACGGCAAGACGACCATGGCGCCCCAGCTCTTCCAGCGGCAGATCGAGTACGGCGCCTGGGGCATCACCCTCGCCGTCCCGCACCAGGTCCGGGTGGCGCGGGCGTACGGCATCGGGCGGGTGTTCCTCGCGAACGAGGTCGTGGACCCGGCGGCCCTGCGCTGGATCTCCGGACAGCTCGACGCCGACCCGGAGTTCCGTCTCGTCTGTTACGTCGACTCCGTGCGCGGGGTCGAGCTGATGGACGCCGCCCTGACCGGGGCCGCCCGCCCGCTGGACGTCGTCGTGGAGCTGGCCGCCGGGGAGGGCGCCCGGACCGGGGTCCGTACGGAGGCGGAGTGCGCGGCGGTCGCGGACGCGGTGGCCGCCGCGCCGACCCTCAGGCTCGTCGGGGTCGCGGGGTACGAGGGCGAGGTCCCGCAGGCCGACGGCGAGCGGGTGCGGGCCTGGCTGCGGCGGCTGGTGGCGCTCGCCGTCGACTTCGACAAGGCGGGGCGGTTCGCCGGGGTGGAGGAGATCGTCGTGAGCGCGGGCGGGAGCGCCTGGTTCGACGCGGTCGCCGAGGTGTTCGGTGAGATCCCGCCGCTGTCCTCCCCCGTGCTCAAGCTGCTGCGCTCCGGCGCGTACGTCTCGCACGACGACGGGCACTACCGCCGGCTGACCCCCTTCAACCGGGTGCCGGAGGAGGGTGCCCTGGAGCCCGCCTTCCGGCTGTGGACGCAGGTCGTCTCCCGGCCCTCCCCCTCGCAGGCGTTCGTCAACGCGGGCAAGCGGGACGCCGCCTACGACCTGGACCTGCCGTTCGCCCAGGTGATCCGCCGGGAGGGTGTGGAACGCCCGGCCACCGGGGTCTCGGTCACCGCCCTGTCCGACCAGCACGCCTGGCTGCGCACGACCGAGGAGGCGGACGTCGAGGTCGGCGACTGGGTCGGGCTCGGTCTGTCCCACCCGTGCACGTCCTTCGACAAGTGGCCGCTGATCCCGGTCGCGCAGGCGGACGGCACGGTCGTCGAGTACATCCGTACGTTCTTCTGAGTGGACTTCTGAGCGAACTTCCGAGCGGAGGCCGGGCATGGAAGACCTCGTCATCCGGGACGCGGACGTCGTCGACGGCAGCGGCGCGGACTCCTACCGCGCGGACGTGGTGGTCGACGACGGCAGGATCGTCTCGATCGTCCGGGAAGCCGCGGCGGCGGGCTGTCAGCGGCCCAGGGCGGTACGGGAGCTGGACGCGGAGGGGCTGGTCCTCTCCCCCGGCTTCATCGACATGCACGCGCACAGCGACCTCGCCCTGCTGCGCGACCCCGACCACAGCGCCAAGGCCGCGCAGGGGGTGACGCTCGAAGTCCTGGGCCAGGACGGGCTGTCGTACGCCCCGGTCGACGACCGCACCCTGGGCGAGGTCCGCCGGGCCATCGCCGGCTGGAACGGCACCGGCGACGACGTCGACTTCGACTGGCGGTCGGTGGGCGAGTACCTGGACCGCCTGGACCGGGGCATCGCGGTCAACGCGGCCTACCTGGTCCCGCAGGGCACGGTCCGCGCCCTCGCCGTCGGCTGGGAGGACCGCCCGGCCACCCCGCGCGAGCTGGACCGGATGCGGCAACTGGTGGCGGAGGGCCTGGAACAGGGCGCGGTCGGCCTGTCGTCCGGGCTGACGTACACGCCCGGGATGTACGCCGAGAACCCCGAACTGACCGAACTGTGCCGGGTGGTGGCCCGCTACGGCGGCTACTACTGCCCCCACCACCGCAGTTACGGGGCGGGCGCGCTGGAGGCGTACGCGGAGATGGTGGAGCTGGCCGGGGAGGCCGGCTGCGCCCTTCATCTGGCCCACGCCACCATGAACTTCGGGGTGAACCGGGGGCGGGCCCCGGAGCTGCTGGCCCTCCTCGACAAGGCGCTCGACGCGGGAGCCGACATCACGCTCGACACCTATCCCTACACACCTGGATCCACCACGCTCGCGGCCCTGCTGCCGAGCTGGGCGGGCGAGGGCGGCCCACGGGAGATCCTGCGCCGCCTCGCGGACGACGGGACCGCCGAGCGGATCCGCCACGACCTGGAGGTGACCGGCGCGGACGGCTGCCACGGGGTGCCGGTGGACTGGGACACCATCGAGATCTCCGGGGTGACCGACCCGGCGCTGGGCGACTTCGTCGGCCGTACGGTCCTGGAGTCGTCGTCCCTGCGCGGCGAGACCCCCTGGACGACGGCCCGCCGGCTGCTGCTCGACGACGATCTCGGTCCGGCGATCCTCCAGCACGTGGGCCACGAGGAGAACGTCCGGACCATCATGCGGCACCGCGTCCACACCGGCGGCTCGGACGGCATCCTCCACGGCGCCAAGCCCCACCCGCGCGCCTACGGCACGTTCCCGCACTACCTCGGCCACTACGTACGGGAGTTGGGCGTCCTCTCCCTGGAGGAGTGCGTGGCCCATCTGACCGGCCGCCCGGCAGCCCGCCTCCGCCTGCCCGACCGGGGCCTGGTCCGCGAGGGCTACCGCGCCGACCTGGTCCTGTTCGACCCGGCGACGGTGTCGGCGGGCTCGACGTACACCACCCCCCGCACCCTGCCCACAGGCATCCCACACGTCCTGATCGACGGCCGCTTCGCAATCGAGAACGGCCGCCGCACGGATGCATTGGCAGGCCGAGCCATACGACGTACGCCGCTGTAACCCACCTGCTTTCAGGGGCGCGGGGCTGTATCGATATGCGGCTCCGCCGCGGGTGCGCGACCAGCCCCCACGCACCCGCGGACGAAAACGGCGCCGCTACGGCTTAGGAAGCACGCACGCGCTCGCACTCAGGTTGAGCTGGTTGCCCGTCGTGAAGCACGCCGGAATCTGGTAGATCTCCTGCGCGTAGTTGATGCCCTGCCGGACGGTGACCGTGCCGCTCTCACTGACCTCGCAGGGGTTGTTCACCGTGCAGCTCTCGCCGTCCTCGTTGCCCGTGTTGTTGACGGCGACGACCTTGCCGGTGGACTGGTCGATCACCGGCGAGCCGGAGGTGCCGCCGATGGTCTGGCAGGCCGAGGTGTAGCGGACGGAGTCCTTCCAGGTCCAGTCGCCCTCCTTGAGGCGGTACGCGAACCCGTCGATGCTGCAGTTGTAGAGCGTCTTCCAGTAGCCGGAGGCCACGGTGATGGCGGTGCCGGCGGTCGGGTGGGTGTCCTGCACGGTCAGCGCGGAGATCCCGTACGAGTTCTTGATCGTCGCGTACGTGCTGGTCAGCTGGTAGATCGAGACGTCCGTGTCGGTCATCGTCGCGTAGGCGAGCTTGCTGGCGCGCAGGGTCGCGACCCGGGTGCCGGAGGAGTTGAGCAGCCCGAAGGTCCGGGTGGAGGTCTGGTTGGTGAGGACCTCGCCCGGGTCCAGGAAGCCGGACGTCAGGCAGTGGCCGTTGCTGAGCACCAGCGCCGGGTCGGTGTCCAGGGAGTTCGGGAAGCGGATGACCGATCCGGAACAGTTGCTGAGCGCGACGGTCCCGGCGAGGGTGACGGCCTGCAGCGTGGGTGCGGCGGCCTTGGTGTCCGTCTGAACGGCCGCGGTCCGAACGGCCGCGGTCGCCTTGGTGTCCGCCTTGGCCGCGGGTGCCGCGACAGCCGGTGCCGCTCCGATCCCGGCGAGGGCCAGGACGGTGAGCGCGGCGACGAGAGGCTTTCTCATGTGGGGGTCCCCTCTTACGACGAGGCGACCGGAGATCTTCCGGCCGCCCGCTGTTTTGTCATGTGCATTCTTAGTACGGATGCACGGAGGGGCAAGCGGCTGTTTCCGGACGGAGGTTGGCGCGATCCAGCACTTTGCGGAAACGGAACACGGTTCCGTATATTAAACGGGACAGCGTTCCGTTTCTGGAGGCATCGCACCATGAGCACATCGACCCACCCCTCGCCCACCCCCGTCCTCTCGGTCAGCCCGGTGACCCTGTCCGCCCCGGACCGGCCCGTGGATCTGCAGCTGCGGATCTCGGCACCCCTGACCGGGGACGATCTGCCGGTCGTCCTCCTGTCGCACGGCCAGGGCTACTCGAACCACCTCTCCTCGCTGAACGGCTACGCCCCGCTCGCCAACTTCTGGGCGGCGCACGGCTTCGCGGTGATCCAGCCCACCCACCTGAGCTCCCGCAGCCTGACCCTGGACCCCGACACCCCCGGGGCGCCCATGTTCTGGCGTTCGCGGGCCGAGGACATGAGCCTGATCCTCGACCGGCTCGACGACATCGAGGCCGCCGTACCGCAGCTCGCGGGGCGCCTGGACCGGGACAGGGTCGCCGTGGCCGGGCACTCGATGGGCGGGCACACCGCGAGCCTGCTGCTGGGCGCCCGCCTCACCGACCCCGACGACGGGACAGAGGTGGACCTGACCGAGCCCCGGATCAAGGCGGGCGTGCTGCTGGCCTCGGTCGGCCGGGGCGGCGACGCCCTCACCCCGTTCGTGGCGGAGAACTGGCCCTTCTTCCTGACCACCGACTTCTCGAAGATGACGACGCCCACCCTCGTGGTCGCCGGCGACAAGGACGACTCCGCCCATCTGACGGTCACGGGCCCGGTCTGGCACGCCGACCCGTACGTCCTCTCCCCCGGCCGCAAGTCCCTGCTCACCCTGTTCGGCGGGGAGCACGGTCTCGGCGGCGTCTCCGGCTACGACGTCGCCGAGACCACCGACGAGAGCCCCGAGCGGGTGTCCGTGATCCAGCAGCTCACCTGCGCCTACCTCCGCACCGAGCTGTACCCCGAGAACCCCGCCTGGCAGACGGCCTGCAACGCACTGACGTCCACCCCGAACCCGCTCGGCCGGGTCGACTCCAAGTAGCCGAAAGCCCCCCGTCACTGCGGGCATTCGTGCCTCCCCCAGTGCCTTAAGGGCCTGGGAGGTACCCCCAGGCGGCACGGGTGGGCGCAGCGGCACCCCACAAGCGTGGGCAAGCGAACCCCACCCCCGCCCAGCCCAGCCCCGCCCACCCCCGCCCACCCCCGCCCAACCCCTAGTGGGACTTGCCCTTCCCGTTACCCCGGCCGGGGTTCCGCTCGCTGCTGGGCGCACTTGAGGACGGTGCGGTGGTCACGGAGGGCGCGGTGGTCGTGGTCACGGCGCTCGGGTCCCCGGCCGACGAGACGGCCGACGGCGTCCTGGACGCCGTAGAGCCGGAGGACGGCCCCGGGCTCGCACCCGACGGCGTGGACGGGCCCGCCGACGAGGGCGTACCGCCCGGGGATCCCGAGGGGCTCACCGTGTCGTCGGTCGCCGAGCGGGTGTCGCCGCGCTTGTCCTGCCCGCCGTCCGCCGGGGAGCCCGAGGAGAAGGACATGCCCGCCACCAGCGCGGCCAGCGACACCGCGCCCACCGCCCCCGCAGCGGCCGCGACCCGGCGCGAGCGGCCGCCGCCCGTGCGGCGCGCGGCGCGGCGGCGGTCCGCACGGCCGCCCGCCGCCGGCTCCCCCTCGAAGGGGGGTGGCCCGGCGGCGGGGACGCGGGGCAGCTGCTGGGTCTCGTCGTACGCGTTCTGCCACCCGTGCGCGGCCGCCGGATCGGCGTACTGCTCATACGACGACGGGTCGGTCTCGGCATTCGGGTGGTACACGATCGGCCGCACCTGGGGTGCGTCACTCTCGCCTGGCCTGGACATGGCCGCGCATTGTAGATACCGGTGCGGCCCGTGGGACAGTCACCGGCGATAACAGACCAAAACACCCGTCTCCCGTGGTGGAAAACACGCCCCACGGGGCGCTACCGGGCCGTAAGCTCCCTGACATGCAGGTGATCCAGTCGACCAAGCTCGCCAACGTCTGTTACGAGATCCGGGGCCCGGTTCTCGAGGAGGCGATGCGCCTGGAAGCGGCAGGGCACCGCATCCTCAAGCTCAACACCGGCAACCCGGCCGCCTTCGGCTTCGAGGCCCCGCCGGAGATCCTGGAGGACATCCTCCGCAACGTCTCCACGGCGCACGGCTACGGCGACGCCAAGGGCCTGCTCGCCGCGCGCCGCGCGGTCGTCATGCACAACCAGACCCTCGGCATAGAGACGGACGTCGAGCACGTCTTCATCGGCAACGGCGTCTCCGAGCTGATCGTGATGGCGATGCAGGGGCTCCTGGACGACGGGGACGAGGTGCTCGTGCCCTCGCCCGACTATCCGCTGTGGACCGCCGCCGTGTCCCTGTCCGGCGGTACGGCCGTGCACTACCGCTGCGACGAGCAGTCGGACTGGATGCCCGACCTCGCGGACGTCGAACGCAAGGTCACCGACCGCACCAAGGCGATTGTCATCATCAACCCCAACAACCCGACGGGGGCGGTGTACGACGAGGCGATGATCCGGGGGCTGACCGACATCGCCCGGCGCCACAACCTGCTCGTCTGCTCCGACGAGATCTACGACAAGATCCTTTACGACGGCGCCACCCACACGGCGACCGCCGCCGTGGCCCCGGATCTGCTGACGCTCACGTTCAACGGGATGTCGAAGGCCTACCGGGTGGCCGGCTACCGGGTCGGCTGGATGTCGATCTCGGGCCCGCGCGCCCACGCCGACTCCTACATCGAGGGCCTGACGATCCTGGCGAACATGCGGCTGTGCGCGAACATGCCGGGCCAGCACGGCGTGGTGGCCGCGCTCAGCGGACGGCAGTCCATCGACGACCTGGTGCTGCCGGGCGGGCGACTCAAGGAGCAGATGGACACGGCGTACGAGCTGCTGACGCAGATCCCGGGTGTGACGTGCGTACGGCCGAAGGGCGCGCTGTACCTCTTCCCGCGCCTGGACCCGACCGTCTTCAAGATCAAGGACGACCGGCAGATGGTCCTGGACCTGCTGCGCCAGGAGAAGATCATGGTCGTCCAGGGCACCGGCTTCAACTGGCCGGAGCCGGACCACTTCCGGGTGGTGACCCTGCCGACGGCGACCGATCTGCGGGACGCGATGGGCCGGATCTCGCGCTTCCTGGACGGCTACAGCCAGCCCTGACCCCGACCGGGCTCACCCTCTGTGGAGGCCGTGGCCCTGTTTTGTGAACGGCTCAACTTTAGACGAAATCTAAGCTAGGATGGCTTCCTGTCAGAGCTCAGGAGGCCATCCTCATGTACGAGCCGATCCGCACCAAGTCGGTCCACAGCACGAGGGCCGGCGCCCCCTCCGACTTCCCGCACCGCTCCCGCGAGGAGGAGCTGGACATCCAGCTCGCCGGCCATCTCTCGGCCCTGCTCGCCGTCACCGACGAGCTGCGCGGGCCCACGCCGTCCGCCGACCTCGACAGCGCGGCCGCCCGGCTCGCCCAGCAGGTGGCCCGGCTGCGGGAAGGACGGACGCCGGCCCGCGCGGCGATCTCCGCCGGCCGCGAGTCCCGTCTCACGGCCCTGCACCAGCGGGCGCACTCCCTCGCGGGACGCGCCCTGGTCGTCGCCGCGTCCCGCGCGGACACCAAGGCGGCGATCCTGGCGGCGGAGCGCATGGAAGCCCATGCCGCCGCGCTGGCGGAGCAGCAGGAGCTGAGCACCGCCGGCTGACCCCTGACGGGGTCCCCCTACGGCCCCGGTCCGCGTGCACCCGCAGCGACGCGCGGACCGGGCGCCATATTTTTCCGCATGTTCTCCTCTTTCTTTCCGCTTCCATCCCGCTTCCATTCCGCTTTCTTTCCGCGTGCATTCGGGTGGACTGCGTTCCCCGAGGGCCTGCGTATACCCGTGCCGTGAGAGCCGCCTCGTAACGTCGATGCGGTGAAACACAGGCAATTGTTGGTAGTGCTCTCCGGTGCGGCTGCAGTTGCCACCGGACTGATGTCGTGGTCGGTCGTCGCGTATTCCGCCGCCGTCTCGGAATCCGAGGCCCGGCCCTCGGCGCGAAAGACCCCCCCGAGTGCCGACGCCGTTCTCCAGGCGGGAATCGCGTTGCAGCAGAACGGCGATCCCCAGGGCGCTTCCCGGCTCTACGGCGTGGCCCTGGCCCTGGACCCGCAGAACAAGGCCGCCTGGTACAACCTGGGCGTCATCGCGCACCAGGACGGCCGGACCGCCGAGGCCCGCACGGCGTACGAAAAAGCCCTGAAGATCGACCCGGTATTCTCCTCGGCCCTCTACAACGAGGCGCTTCTGCTGGAGTCGAGCGATCCCGACCGCGCGATGGGACTTCTGGAACGCGCCATCGGCGCCGACCCCCCGGCGGCCACGGCCCATCTGCGCCTCGGGGATCTCTGGGTGCGTAAGAACCGCAGGCGTGAGGCTGCCGAGGAATTCCGCAGCGCCGTGGCCGCCGACCCCGCGCTCCTTTCCCAGGTGCCGGAATCCTTCCGGGATTCCCTGCGCCCCTCACCCGCGTCGAACCCGGCAGGGAGCCCCCGATGACGACGACCGACCGGACCCTGCGGGCGCTGGCCGTGTACACCCTGGTGACCACGGCCCTCGCGGCGCGGGTCTTCCTGCTGCCCGACAGGTCGGGTGACTACGTCACCTTCCTCGACCCCTGGTACCGGCACCTCGAGAGCCACGGCGGGTTCGCCGCCCTCGCCGACCCCGGCTTCTCGGACTACAACGTCCCCTACCTGTATCTGCTGGCCGGGCTGACCTATCTGCCGGTGTCGGCGCTGGCCGGCATCAAGTGGATCTCGATCCTGTGCGACCTGGCGCTGGCGTACTACACCTTCCGGATCGTGGCCCGGCTGCGGCCCGGATCCTCCTGGGCGGCCTTCGGCGCGGCCGGCGTGGTGCTGCTGCTGCCCACCGTCGTCACCAACAGCGGCTGGTGGGGACAGTGCGACGGGGTCTACGCGGTCTTCCTGGTCGGTGGGGTCCACGAGGTGCTGCGCCGGCGGCCGTGGTGGGCGTGCGGCTTCTTCGGGATCGCGCTGGCGTTCAAGTTCCAGGCCGTGTTCCTCTTCCCGTTCCTGCTGGTCCTGGTGCTGCTGGGGCGGGTGCCGTGGCGGAGTCTGCTCGCGGTTCCCGGCGTGTACCTCGCCCTCGACGTGCCGGCGCTGCTGCTCGGCGCGGACCCGTGGCGGCTGCTGACGGTCTACGCCCGGCAGACGGAGACGTACCAGTTCCTGTCCATGCACGCGCCGTCCGTCTACGAGTTCGTCTCGGTGCCCGGGGACACCCGTCCCGTCCGCACGGCGGGTGTGCTGGTCGCCGGGGCCGTGGTGGCGGTCCTGATCGGGCTCACGGTGTGGTCCCTGCGGCGCGGCCGACCCGGCGCGGCGGACCCCGGCGACGCCGGTGCGTCCCCGCTCACGGACGCCCGGATCGTGCTGCTGGCCGCCTGCTCCTCAATCGTGGTGCCGTTCCTGCTGCCCTCGATGCACGAGCGGTACTTCTATCTCGCGGACGTGCTCACGGTGGTGGCCGCGTTCGTCCTGCCCCGGCAGCTCTGGTACGTACCGGTGCTGGTACAGCTCGCCTCGTTCGGCAGCTATCTGGTGGTCATCAACGCGACCCTGGCTCCGTATCTGTCCATGGCCGCGCACGGTGCGCTGATGCTGCTGGCGGTGGTGGCCCTGCTCCGGACGACCGTCCGCGAGCTGCGCGGCGCGCCCGGCGCGCCCGCCCCGGCCGGCCCGCCGCTCGTCAGCCCGACCGCGGCCTAGGGTCTGTCCGGCGGATCAGGCCGGAGGAAAGCCGCGGCGTCTGATCCGCGCAGGTGGGCGTGCCAGACCCCACGTCTCCGGCATGATCCGCCGGACAGGCCCTAGCCGGCCCGGACGTGACGGCCGCCCCGGGGGCGGCCGCGGCGCCGGTGTCGTCGGCGACGTAGTAGGTCGGCCGCCGCTGGGTGGCGGTGTAGATGCGGCCGATGTACTCGCCGACGACGCCCAGGCAGATCAGCTGGACGGAGCCGACGAACAGCACCGCGATGATCAGGGAGGTCCAGCCGCGGGTGGTGTCGCCGGCGGCGTACACGGCCAGGGTGTACGCGAGCATGCCGAGGCAGATGCCGAAGGCCAGCACTCCGAGCCAGATGGCCAGCCGCAGCGGGGCGACGGAGAAGCCGATGACGCTGTCGACCGCGAGCAGGACCATCTTGCGCAGGGGGTACTTGGTGCGGCCGGCGACACGGGGGTCCCGGCGGTAGGTGATCTCCCCGCTGGGGAAGCCGAACCAGGGCATGAGCAGCCGGTACACCTGCGGCTGGTCGGGCAGGGCCCTCAGCGCGTCGAGGGCGTCGCGCGACAGCAGCCGGAAGTCGCCCGCCTGGGCCGAGACATGGCTGCCGACCACACGGCGCATGAGCCAGTAGTAGGCGCCCGCGGTACGGCGTTTGAAGCCGGTGTCGCTGGAGCGGTTGCCGCGCACGCCGTAGACGATGTCGAGGTGCCGGGTGCGGGCCAGGGCGAGCATCTCGGGGATCTTCTCCGGGGGATCCTGGAGGTCGGCGTCGAGGCTCGCGGTGTAGCGGCCGCGGGAGTGGTGCAGTCCGGCGGTCAGGGCCGCCTGGTGTCCGCTGTTGCGGCGCAGCCGCACCACCCGCAGCTGGGGCCAGTCGGCCCGCAGCCGGGTGAGTTGACCGACCGTCCCGTCCATGGAACCGTCATCGACGGCGACGACCTCGTACGTCTCCCCCGTCCCGTCCAGCACCGGCCGCAGCCGCTCCGCCAGGGCCGGAAGTGCCTCTTCCTCGTTGAACATCGGGATGACGACCGACAGTTCGACTGATGACATGCGGATCCCAGCCCATCCGGGAGCTACCGGGCACACGGAACGCCCGAATTACTCACTTACGGTAATATTTGCTTACTTACCGTACAATGCTGGGATGGTTCAACGCGTCCAGACACACGCACCCCGCACCGCAGGGGTCGCCCGGCAGCTTCCCGTGTTCGCCGTCATCGGTGTGCTGTCCACGCTGGCCCATCTCGGACTGTTCACCGCGCTGCGGCCGGTGCTCGACGCACAGCTCGCCAATCTGATCGCGCTCTTCACCACCGCGGTGGCGAACACCGCCGCCAACCGCCGGTTCACCTTCCGGGTCCGCGGCAAGGAGGGGGTCGCCCGGCACCAGCTCCAGGGGCTGGTGGCCTTCCTCGCCGGGCTCGCGCTCAGCAGCGGCGCCCTCGCCCTGGTGCACCGGACGGTGTCGGACGCGCCGCGGGTGGAGCTCGCCGCGCTGATCGTGGCCAACGGGACCGCGACGATACTGCGCTTCACGCTGCTGCGGTGGTGGGTGTTCGCGAAGGCCGTCTGAACCCGTCCGAAGCCGTCTGAACCCGCCCGAAGCCGCCCGAAGCCGCCTGAAGGGCGTCTGTCTGGAAATGGCGAAGGCCTGTCGCCACCTCCCCGTCGATGCGTACGGGGTGTGACGACAGGCCCAGGGCTCCCCACGCCGTTGTGGGGAACCTCGCCGGTCCGGTGGTGCTGTCACCGCGGCCGGCCGTGACGATATTGCTGGTCAGGGCTCGATCGGCAGCCGGCCGCGGCGTGTGTGGAGGGCGTCAGCCCAGGCGCCGCACCAGGGCGTGGTACTCGTCCCACAGCTCCTTCGGGGTGTGGTCTCCGAAGGTGTTGAGGTGCTCGGGGACCAGGGCGGCCTCCTCGCGCCAGATCTCCTTGTCGACCGTGAGGAGGAAGTCGAGGTCGTCGTCGGCCAGTTCGAGGCCGTCGGTGTCCAGGGCGTCCTTGGTCGGCAGGATGCCGATCGGGGTCTCGACGCCCTCGGCGCGGCCGTCGAGGCGCTCGACGATCCACTTCAGGACGCGGCTGTTCTCACCGAAGCCGGGCCAGACGAACTTGCCCTCGTCGTTCTTGCGGAACCAGTTGACGTAGTAGATCTTCGGGAGCTTCGCCTGGTCCTTGTCCTTGGCGACATCGACCCAGTGACCCATGTAGTCGCCCATGTTGTAGCCGCAGAACGGCAGCATGGCGAACGGGTCGCGGCGCAGCTCGCCGACCTTGCCCTCGGCGGCGGCGGTCTTCTCGGAGGCGACGTTCGCCCCCAGGAAGACACCGTGGTTCCAGCTGAGGGACTCGGTCACCAGCGGTACGGCGCTGGCGCGGCGCCCGCCGAAGAGGATCGCCGAGATCGGCACACCCTTGGGGTCCTCCCACTCGGGCGCGATGATCGGGCACTGGGAGGCGGGGACCGTGAAGCGGGAGTTGGGGTGGGCGGCGGGCTCGGCCGACTCCGGCGTCCAGTCGCGGCCCTTCCAGTCGGTCAGGTGCGCCGGCGTCTCCTCGGTGAGGCCCTCCCACCACACGTCCCCGTCGTCCGTCACCGCCACGTTGGTGAAGACCGAGTTGCCCCACAGGGTCTTGATCGCGTTGGCGTTGGTGTGCTCACCGGTGCCGGGTGCGACGCCGAAGAAACCCGCCTCGGGGTTGATCGCGTAGAGGCGGCCGTCCTCGCCGAACCGCATCCAGGCGATGTCGTCACCGATCGTCTCCACGGTCCAGCCGGAGATGGTCGGGTCGAGCATGGAGAGGTTGGTCTTTCCGCAGGCGGACGGGAACGCGGCGGCGACGTACCGGGACCCGCCAGTCGGCGGGGTCAGCTTCAGGATGAGCATGTGCTCGGCCAGCCAGCCCTCGTCGCGCGCCATCACCGACGCGATGCGCAGGGCGTAGCACTTCTTGCCGAGCAGGGCGTTGCCGCCGTAGCCGGAGCCGTAGGACCAGATCTCGCGGCTCTCGGGGAAGTGCGAGATGTACTTGGTGGCGTTGCACGGCCACGGAACGTCCGCCTGGCCCTCCTCCAGGGGGGCGCCGAGGGTGTGGACGGCCTTGACGAAGAACCCGTCGGAGCCGAGTTCGTCCAGGACGGGCTGTCCCATCCGGGTCATGGTGCGCATGGAGACCGCGACATAGGCGGAGTCGGTGATCTCGACGCCGATCGCGGAGAGGTCCGAGCCGAGCGGGCCCATGCAGAACGGGACGACGTACATGGTCCGGCCGCGCATGGAGCCGCGGAAGACGCCCTTCTCGCCGGAGAAGATCTCCCGCATCTCGGCGGGGGCCTTCCAGTGGTTCGTCGGGCCGGCGTCCTCCTCCTTCTCGGAGCAGATGAACGTCCGGTCCTCGACCCGCGCGACATCGGTCGGGTCGGAAGCGGCGTAGTAGGAGTTGGGGCGCTTGATCGGGTCGAGTTTCCGGAAGGTGCCCTTCTCGACGAGCTCCCCGCACAGGCGCTCGTACTCGGCCTCGGATCCGTCACACCAGACCACGCTGTCCGGCTGTGTCAGTTCGGCGATCTCGTTGACCCACGAGATCAGTTCCTGGTGGTGGGTGGGGATGACGCTGGGAGCCGCGATGTCGCGCGCCACGATCGCTCCTAGATGAGGGGTTTTTTGTTGGAGGCCCCGTGGGGGCTGCGGCCCGGATGCTTGCCGACTGGATCTTCAGCGCTCATCCGGTGCCGACCGCACTCATCTGATCATCCGACGCTCGCGCCCATCTGTCCAGACGGCGTCACAGGTGAGCGGCGTGAGCATCGCCACGCACAGCCGCGTTTCCTCGCGTCTCTTTGCGTCCGCTTGACGTTCAACGCGTCTACTTGACGTTCAGCAGGAGATCCTTTGGAGTGAACCCGTCAGGACTCCCGGTGCGCCACCGTGAGATGATGGCCACTCTTCACCCCTGAACCCGCGGGACTGATCCGTAACTTACGGTTCCGTAGGTACGATGCGGCCCATGACTGCGCCCGTCCCCGACGCGCCCACGGACACGCCGGCCGACGGCCGCGGTCCGCTCGCGCTCCACCTGCCGCACGAGATCAAGCCCAAGCTCCGCGGCTGGCTCCATCTCGGCATGTTCCCGGCCGCGCTCGTCGCGGGCCTGGTCCTCACCGCCCTCGCGGACTCCGCCCGGGGCCGGATCGCCTGCGGGATCTACGCGCTCACCGCCTGCCTGCTGTTCGGCGTGAGCGCGCTCTACCACCGGGGCAACTGGAACGCGCGCATGGACGGCATCCTGCGCCGCCTCGACCACGCCAACATCTTCCTGATCATCGCGGGCACCTACACCCCGCTGACCCTGCTGCTCCTGCCGGAGGCCAAGGGCCAGTGGCTGCTGTGGGGCATCTGGGGCGCGGCGCTCGCGGGCATCGCCTTCCGGGTCTTCTGGGTCGGCGCCCCGCGCTGGCTGTACACCCCTTGCTACATCGCGATGGGCTGGGCGGCCGTCTTCTTCCTGCCGGACTTCATGCGCAGCGGCGGTATCGCGGTCCTGGTCCTGGTCGTCGTCGGCGGGCTCCTGTACAGCGCGGGCGGCGTGATCTACGGCATCAAGCGGCCCAACCCCTCACCTCGGTATTTCGGCTTCCACGAGGTCTTCCACTCCTTCACGCTCGCCGCGTTCGTCGTCCACTACGTCGGCATCTCGCTGGTGGCCTACCAGCACGCGTAGCGTCACTTTTCAGCCTTCTCAGGGCCACGGCTTCCGAGCCGTGGCCCATTTTCATGCCCCCGGGAAATTGACACTCACCATGTTTTGAGAGTTACTCTCGTTTCATGGCTCCTGTCACAAACTCTGTCACGAACTCCCAGGCGGGGCGCGACCCCCGCCGCTGGTGGGCCCTCGCGGCCCTGGTCGCGAGCATGCTCACGCTCGGCTTCGACATGACGATCCTCAACGTGGCGCTCCCGACGATGGCCCGGGACCTGGCCGCCACCACCGGCGAACAGCAGTGGATGGCGGACGCGTACGTCGTCGTCTTCGCCGCGCTGATGCTCCCCGCCGGCCTCCTCGGCGACCGCTTCGGGCGGCGCCGAATGCTGATCACCGGGCTCGGGATCTTCCTCGCCGGTTCGGTGGTGGGCGCGCTGGCCGGTGACGTGAACTGGGTGATCGCGGCCCGGGCGTTCATGGGCGTCGGCGCCGCGCTGGTCACCCCGCTCGCGCTCTCCGTCCTGCCCTCGCTCTTCGGCCCCGACGAGCGCACCAAGGCCGTCGGCGTCATCTCCGCCGCCTCCGCGCTCGGCCTGCCGCTCGGCCCGATCATCGGCGGCTGGCTCCTGGACCACTTCTGGTGGGGCTCGGTCTTCCTGGTCAACGTGCCGATGGCCGCGATCGGCATCGCCGCCTGCGTCTTCCTGCTCCCCGAGACCCTCCCCCACTCTCAACTACGTTCGAGCGGGGGGACCCCCATCCCCGCCTCCCCCCGGGTCGACATCCTGTCCACCGCGCTCACCGCCACCGGCCTCGGCGCGCTCATCTACGCGATCATCGAGGCGCCCACGCGCGGCTGGGGCGACGCGCTGGTACTCGCGATGTTCGCCGCGGCGGCGGTGCTGCTCACCGCGCTGGTGCTCCGCGAGCGGCGGGCCGCCCGGCCCATGCTCGACATGACGCTGCTGGCACAGCGCGGCTTCCTGTTCAACACGCTCGCCGCGACCCTGGTGATGTTCGTCCTGTCGGGCCTGCTGTTCGTCCTGCCCCCGTACCTCCAGGCCGTCCTCGGTCATGACGCCTTCGGCACCGGTCTGCGCCTCCTGCCGATGATGGGCGGTCTGATGGTGGCCGCACGGGGCGCCCAGCCGGTCGTCGCGCGGTTCGGCCCGCGTGCCACGGTGAGCGCCGGTCTGGTGGTGCTGGCCTTCGCCGCGCTGCTCGGCAGCCGTACGACGGTCGACTCCGGCTACGGCTTCACCGCCCTGTGGCTCTCGATCGCCGGCCTCGGGTTCGGCTTCTCCGTCGTGCCCGCGATGGACGGCGCCCTCGGCACCCTGCCCCGCGACCGGGCCGGCAGCGGCTCGGGGCTGCTGATGACGCTGCGCCAGGTCGGTGCCGCGATCGGCATCGCCCTGCTGGGCAGCCTGCTCGCCGGCGTCTTCCGTGACCGGCTCGACGTCACGGGACTGCCCGCGCAGGCCGCCGACACCGCCGGTGACTCCGTGGTCGCCGCGCACCTGATCGCCGAGCAGACCCACACCGCCCACCTCGCCGCCTCCGCGAGCAGTGCGTACGCCCACGGCATGAGCGTCGTCCTGCTGGTCTGTGGTGTCGCCGCCCTGGTCTCCGCGCTGCTGGCGGCGGCCTTCCTGCCGAGGGCAACACCCGCCCGGCAGACGGACAGCGCCGCCCCCGAGATGGTCGCCGCCGCGGACGATGCCCGACAATGAGCGACATGACGGCCGCACGCTCCTCCTTCTCCCCTGCCGACCGCCCCCAGCTGGGTCTTCGTGAGCGCAAGAAGATCAAGACCCGCGAGGCGATCCGCGCCGCGACGTACGCGCTGGTCAAGGAGCAGGGGTACGACGCCACGACGGTCGAACAGATCGCCGAGCGGGCCGAGGTGTCGCCGTCGACCGTCTTCCGGTACTTCCCCACCAAGGAGGACATCGTCCTCTCGGACGAGTACGACCCGCTGATGGTCGAGGAGTTGCGCTCCCGGCCCGCCGACGAGTCGTGGATGGACTCGATGCGGCACATCCTGCACACGGCCATCGACGCGCTGATGGCGGAGGACCCGGAGACGGTCCGGATGCGGGCACACCTCGCGATCACGGTGCCCGCCGTCCGCTCCCGGATCTACGAGAGCACGGCGGAGACCGCGCGGATGCTGCGCGGCGCCATGGCCGAGCACTTCGGCCTCGACCCGGACGGCCTCGAGCTGCGCGTCTACTCGATGTCCCTGATCGGCGGCCTGATGGAGGTCAACATGTACTGGGGCGAGCACGGCTGCGAGGACGACCTGCGCAGCCTCGTGGACCAGGCCCTGACCGTCATGGAACACGGCCTCACCCCGAAAAACTCCTGAGGCCACAGCCCTCGTCCGTGACATCCTGACCGGGTGAACGGTCCCGAGATCCACGTCGAAGTGGCCCCCGAACTGGCCCTGTTCGTCCCGCACGCCCGCCGGACCGGCGCCCACCCGCTCGCCGTCGACGGCGTCTCCACCCTCGGCCATGTCGTCGAGTCCCTCGGCGTCCCGCTGCCGGAGGTCGGCGCCCTCGTGGTCGACGGCCACGAGGTCCCGGCCTCCCACGTCCCGGCGCACGGCGAGCGGGTGACGGTCCGCCCCGTCGCCCGCCCCCAGCAGGTCCCCGGCGCGCCCCTGCGCTTCCTCCTCGACGTCCACCTCGGCACCCTCGCCCGCCGGCTGCGCCTGCTCGGCGTGGACACCGCCTACGAGTCCACCGACATCGGCGACCCGGCCCTCGCCGCCCGCTCGGCCGCCGAGCGGCGGGTCATGCTCAGCCGCGACCGGGGCCTGCTGCGCCGCCGCGAGCTCTGGGCGGGCGCCTACGTCTACAGCACCCGCCCGGACGACCAACTCCGTGACGTCCTCGACCGCTTCCGTCCCGCCCTCGCCCCCTGGACCCGCTGCACCGCCTGCAACGGGCTGCTCCGCGAGGCCACCAAGGACGAGGTCGCCGACCAGCTCGAACACGGCACCCACCGCTCCTACGACGTCTTCGCCCAGTGCCGTTCCTGCGGCCGCGCCTACTGGAAGGGCGCGCACCACGAACAGCTGGAGGCCATCGTGGAACGCGCCCTGACGGAGTTCGCGGGCTGAGCAGGTCGGGCGAAGTCCGCTGCGGTTCCCCGACGCCCCAAAGGGGCGCGGGGAACTGCGCGACCAGCCACTTCGGACCCGCAGATGACGCACTGGACTTCCAGCACAGCGCTCAGCGCCTGCGCACGTCCGCCTTTCCGCAGGCCGTCCCGTCCTTGTTCCGGTCGAGGCCGAGCGGGTCGTCCTTGCCGTTGACCTTCAGGCGGCCGTAGTCGTTCTTCTTCAGCCAGGCGCACCGGGCGGCCGTCGTCTTCTTCACGCCCGGTGGGAAGGCCGTGGGAACACAGACGTTGATCGAGCCGTAGTGGCGGTCGCAGCCGGAGACGGTGGGGCTGACCTTCTGGGAGGTCTTCTTCCTGCCGGGGCCGGTGACCTTGCCGGTCAGGCCGTCGGCGAAGGAGTGGACGTGGGCCGAGGCCTCCGTCGCGCTCAGGGCCGCCGGGCCCTGAAGGTGGACCCACTTCGCCACCGACGGCACCCCGCCCGCATCGACCGCGAAGAGCATGTACCAGCCGGGCGGGGCCAGGTTGGGGTTGCTCGTGACGTTCAGGTCGACGTTGTTGCCGTCGACGGACAGCGGGAGGTCGACGAAGCGCTGGTTCGGGTCGGAGGAGTGGGTGACCGCCGCCGGGCGGATCAGCTCCGCCTTCGCGATGGGCCGGTCGACGGTGATGCGCTGGGTGTCGCCGTACGTCCACTCCGTGTCGATCACCGAAGTGATCGTCGGGCGCGTGCCCTTGAGGAGGTAGGGCGGGGTGTAGACCGACACGTCGTGGTTCCAGGTGCCGTTGCCCGGGTTGTCGCCGGTGGACATCACCCTGCCGTCGGGGAGCAGGAACGAGGAGGAGTGGTAGCCGCGGGCCTCCGGGTCGGCGGCCACCGGGTCGAAGGTGTTGGTCGCCGGGTCGTAGAGCGAGGACTCGTACACCGGGTTCGCCCGGTTGTGGAGCGCGCCGCCCGTCTCCAGGACCTTGCCGTCGGGCAGCAGGACCGCGGAGACGTACATCTTGCCCTGGGCGCCGGTCTCGGGGACCGGCCCGCCTCCGAGGTCGACCGTGCCCTGCGGCAGCGGCGGGCCGGCCACGTAGGACGGGTTGGCGGCCTTGAGGTCGATGAGGTCGGTGAGGCGGTTGCCGTCCGGGTTGGAGTCGATGTTGCCGCCGCCGAGGGTGAGGACCTTCTGGTCCTGCGCCGGGGGCAGCAGTACGCTCGCCGACTGGTCGCGCTCGTCCTTGTTCTGCAGCCCCGGGATCTGTGTGACGGTGTTGGCGGCGTAGTCGTAGACCGCCGCGCCCGTGCCCGGGATGTTGTTGCCGAAGACATGGCTGCCGGAGTAGAAGAGCCGGCCGTCCTGCATGAGGATCATCGACGGGTACAGACCCCAGTACGACCAGGTCTGGTTGACCTTCCACAACGGCTGCCACTGCTGTTCGGCCTGCGAGAACAGCTCGGCGGTCACCGAGCCGGTGGAGTCCTCGCGCAGTCCGCCGAACGACAGCACGTCACCGTTGCCCATGACGGTCGCCGACGGGTACCAGTGACCGTCGTTCATGTCGTTGGTTCTGCTGTACGACTCGGTGACCGGATCGAAGACGTACGAGTCCTTGAAGCCCTCGTAGCCGTGCCCGCCCACCACCGGGTACGCCTTGTTGCCGCTCATCACCAGCACCCGCCCGTCCTGCAGCTGGACGTGCCCGGCGCAGAACATGTCCTTCGGGGTGGGGACGACCTTGTAGCTGCCGTTCGCCGGGTCGTACACCGCCGAGGTGAAGGTGCCCGCCTCGAACTGCTCCTCGCTGTTGCCGGAGCCCGCGATCAGCAGCACCTTGCCGTTGTTGAGGACGACGGAGTGCATGGAGCGGACGGGGTTCTGCGTGGGCAGCACGTCCCAGCGGCCGTTCGCGCACTCGTCGGCGGTGCCGGTGCAGGTGGCGGGCGGCAGGACGTCCGGGACCTGTTCCATCGTGTAGTCGTCGGTGGTCGCGGAGCCGGTGCCGTAGACGGAGACGCCCCAGGTGATGCGGTCGGTGCCGGCGGGGACCTCGGGGGTGCGCACGGTGGCCTGGGTCCAACCCGCCTGGAGGTCCAGCGTCTTGAGGTCGGTCCAGTACTGCCAGCCGGCCGTGGTGTCGTGCCGGAAGAGCGTGACGGACGCGTCCGGAGTGGTGGTCCTGTACCAGAGCGAGAGGTCGTACTGCTTGCCCGGCGTCACCGTCGGCGCGCACTCCGTCGACTCGGTGATCAGCGCCTTGCGGTCGCCGTCCACCCGCCGGGTCAGCGTCACCTTCATCGCCCTGTCCCCGGTGTGGGCGTCCGAGGTGTGCTCGAAGGTGAAGTCGTTGTCGCCCCAGCCGGACTTCTCCCAGCAGTACGGCATCCCGTCCGCACCGGCGGTCTCGAAGCCCGGGTTCCTGATGAGGTTCGCGGCGGACGCGGGCTGCGGACTCGTCAGCAGCAGGCCCGAGGTCAGGCCCGTCACCGCCAGCAGCGCGATCCTTCTGCGGCGTCTGGTCATACGGCCCTCCTCGCTCGGGTGAGCCCCTTGCGGGGCAGGTAGACCAGCGCCTCCGTGCCCACGAACCGCAGGACGAACGTCGTCACCAGCGCCAGCGCGGTCGCGTCCAGCGCGCCCATCCCGAAGCGGTGCACGAACAGCGCGATCAGCGGGATGCGCAGCACCAGATCGGCGTTGGCGAGCAGCGCGAACCGGCCGAACCGGTCCCACCAGCGGCGGTGCGAGCGGCGGTCGCGGAACAGCAGATGTTCGATGAGGTAGAAGTTCCAGGCCACGCCGAGCTGGTTGGCGAGGATCTCCGCCGGTACGTAGTGCGCCCCGGCGGCGGTCAGGGCGTACAGCCCGAGCAGGTTCGGCAGGAAGCCGCTCAGGCCGATCAGCCCGAAGCCGATCATGCGGGCGACCGGGGAGGCGGTGCGCAGTCCCGCCAGATGACGCAGGAAGCGCAGGCCCTCCTGGGCGCTCGACTTGGACTCGCCCGCGAACCGGTCCTGGAAGACGAACGGCACCTCGCTCACGCCGCGCGGGCGGCTGCGGACGGCGAGTTCGAGCAGGATCTTGTAGCCGAGGGGCCTGAGGACGTCGGCGCTCACGGCACTGCGGCGGATCGCGAAGAAGCCGCTCATCGGGTCGCTGATGCCGTGCAGCCTGCGCGGGAACAGGGACTTGGTGAGCCAGGTCGCGCCGCGCGAGACGGCGACCCGGTAGCTGCCGGCGAGTCCGGCGCGGCTGCCGCCCTTGATGTAGCGGGAGGCGACGACCAGCCCGGCGTGCGAGCGTTCCCCGGTGGCGACCAGCTCCGGCACCAGTGAGGGCGGATGCTGGCAGTCGCCGTCCATGACGACGATCCAGTCCGAGGCGGCCGCCTTCATCCCCTCGACGACCGCGCCGCCGAGCCCGCCGACCGGTTCCTCGCGGTGGATCACGGTCACCGGGTACGGGCAGTCGCGGGCCGCGTCCCGGATGACCTCGGGGGTGTCGTCGGTGGAGTCGTCCACGAAGACGACCTCGCAGGGCAGCCGGGTCGGGACCGACTCGGTGATCTGGCGCAGCAGCCGACGGATGTTCGCGGACTCGTTGAAGGTCGGTACGACGATGGTGACCGCGCCGGGCTCGGCCAGTTCGGCGGACCGCAGCTCGGAGGCGGGTGCGCTGTACTCGGTGTGGTCGTAGGTCATCGGACGCCTCCGGAGGCGGTCTGGATGCGGCGGATCTCGATCCGGTCCTCGCCGGAGCCGAAGGTGGCCACCGGTGTCGAGTGGGCGAGGGCCGCGTCCACGCCTGGCAGGTCGGCGGCGTCGCGGCGGACGGTCGGGGAGGCGACGACGTAGTCGAGGTCGCGCCAGCCGTTCGGCAGGGTCTTGGTGACGGCGGGGTCGAGGTCGGCCTTGTAGAACCAGATCGCGCCGAGGCCGGGCCGGTATCCGGCGTGGACGAGGTCCAGCCAGAGCGCGTCGTCGACCAGGACGCGGGTGTCCGCCGGGTCCTCGACCTCGGTCGCGAGCCAGGTGGAGGCGGCCCGGTAGGGGGCGCCCGCGTCGGCGGTGACGGCGGTGCGGTCGCCGTCGTACCAGCGCGGGACGACGTACGCCCCGGCGGCGAGCGCGAGGACGGCGGCGAGGGCGTACCGGCCGCTCCTGAGCAGGCGCCGCTCGTCGGGCTTTCGCCACCGGTTCAGTACGGCGTGCGCGACGCTCGCGGTGGCCCCGGCGAGGACCAGGGCCAGGAACGGCAGCGCCTGGATGACGTACATCGCGGGCAGATAGCCGCTCGGGCGCATCGCGACCAGTGCGAGGACCGCCACCGCGAGGGAGGGGCCGGCGAGGGCGCGGGCGGTGACCGACCAGCGCCAGGTGAGCAGGAGCAGCAGGGCGCCCGCGAGGCCGCCGACGATCAGGACACGGTCGTAGTAGAGCCAGGACTGCAGGGCGCCGTGCGAGCCGGAGCCCTGGTCGAGGATGAAACCGGAACCCGGCCTGGTCATCTGGTAGGTGATGCCGTCCCACAGCGACACATGGCCGCTGCCGGGCAGCAGCTCGCCCTTGAGGAGGGCGAACAAGGGGTACGAGAAGCCGATCAGGGCGCAGGCGGTGATCGCGCCGGTGAGGGCGAACTTGCGGGTGTCGCGGTGGCTGTGCCGCCACATGGTGACGAGGACCGCTGGGAGGACGAAGAGCATCGTCTCCTTGGTGAGGACGGCCGTCGCGGCGGCGATGCCGGCGCCGAAGTGGTGCCAGAGGTGGCGGCTGGGCGAGGCGGCGAGGGTGAACGCCACGAGCGTCCACATCACCGCGAGGTTGTCGAGGAAGATCTCCCGCTGCAGGACGACCGAGAGCGGGGAGAGCCCGAACAGGGCCATGCCGAGGCCGGCCGCCCAGCGGGGCAGGGACAGCCGGCGGCCGAGGACGTACACGAGGACGGCGCTGACCGCGCTCACGACGAGCATCACCGCGCGCATGGTGCCGACGGTCATCGCGTCCGGGCTGATCAGCTTGGGGATCCAGGTCAGCAGGGCGAGCTGGATCCAGCCGAGCGGCGGGTGGTCGTACCAGTAGGTGTAGTGGGCGAGGCCGCGGCCCTCCTGGACGGCCCAGGCCTGGGCGAGGTAGGTGCCCTCGTCGTCGCTGAGGGTCGGGTAGGCGGCGATGTTCCAGCCCTGGACGAGCAGGATCGCCAGGAGCAGCACTCCGCACAGGATCAGGTCGGGCCGCGAGGAGCGCGGCCGCCGCGGCGCGGCGGTCCGCCCGGCCGGGGACGTGTGCGGCACAGGTGTGCCCTGCGCGGGGACCGTGCCGGTGGTCGCCGCGGGGAGGGTGGAGGTCACGCGGGAACGTCCTCTCGGATCACTGCGGGCTCGGGTGCCGCTGCGCTGAGGTGCGCGCCGGTGTGCTCGGTCAGCTCCCAGTCGCCCTGTCCGCGCTGCTCGCGCCAGACGGCACGCAGGGCGGCCCCGGCGAGGAGGACCTGGTAGAAGGGGCCGCCCACGATGAGCTTCACGTAGTGGACGGGGCGGACGCGCAGGCCGTACTGCTTGCCGAAGTCGTGCAGTCCGACGAGTTCGAAGACGAAGGTGACGAGCGCGGTCACGGCCGGCAGGAAGGTGACGAAGGCGATCCCGACGGGCACGTCGAGGAAGAGCGCGACCGCCACGTTGAGCGGGATGATGATCCCGGAGAACGCCTGGAGGAACGGGGTCATGAGGGTGTAGCGGGCGAGCAGCCGGCGGCCGAAGCCGGGGAGCTGCTTCCAGTCCTTCTTCCGGTACACCTGGAGGAAGCCCTGGTTCCAGCGGGTGCGCTGTTTGAGCAGGGACATGAGGGAGCCCGGGGTCTCCTCCCGGGTCACCATGTCGGAGTCGTAGGCGACGACGACCTTCTTGCCGACGCTGGACAGCCGGACGCCGAGATCACAATCCTCGGCGAGGCAGTTCGGATCCCATCCGTCCGCTTCTCTGAGGACGTCGGTGCGCACGAACACCGTGTTTCCGCCGAGCGGGATGAATCCCTTCTGCGCGTGCAGATGAAGCCGGGACCGGAACCAGAAGAAATACTCCAGGCAATTGCGCAGGCTGTACCAGCTGGAATGGAAGTTGATCAGCTGCACACCGCCCTGCACGACATCCGCTCCGGTGGTCCGGAAGGCGTGGTCGACATGGGCGAGGAGCTCCGGATGGACCTGGTCCTCCGCGTCGAAGACGCCGACGACGTCACCGCGGCAGTGCGGCAGGGCCGTGTTCATGGCCTTCGGCTTGTTCTTCTTCTCATGGGTGTCGACGACGACCCGGACGCGGGTGTCACGGGCGGCGGCACGCTCCGCGACCTCCGTGGTCCCGGGGTCGTCGTGCCCCACGATGACGATGATCTCGAAGTCGGCGTGGGTGGACTCCAGCAGCCGCTGGACGGTGTGGTCGAGCACGGCCTGTTCGTGGCGTGCCGGAAGCAGCAGCGAGAACGAGACGTGCGCGTCCCCGTCCGGGCTGCCGAAACGGGTGGAGGCGAGCACTTCGGGCGTACGCCACGCGTGCATCTGCCACCACAGGGTGAAGGCGGCCATCCAGAACAAGGCCAGGGATATGGCAGCGATGAAGACAGACGTCAGCAAGAAAGATCCCCCCAGATCTCAGAGCCCCCCGGCGCGACGGCAGGTCACAGGTGTCGCGCCACTGTGGAGAGGCTAGGGGGAAACTGTGAAGTCCGGGGAGTCTTCAGATAAAAGGCATGTTTCGGAGTCGACCAGCCGGTAGGCAGACTTATCCGAACACCGGATCGCTTCCCCTTACCGGAATTGCTGCTTCCATTTCCATTTCAGCCGCTCAGCGTGGCTTTTCAGCCATTCAGCGCGGCGCGAAGGCGTTCCGGATCGGTCGTCGGGGCGTCGCAGGTGAAGTTGCGGCAGACGTACGCCGTCGGCGCACCGTCCCTGAGCGGGCGGTCGGCGAGCAACGGGAACTCCTCGCTCCCGACCGTGCCGTACGCCACGACCGCCCCCGGCGCCGCGCCGAGCAGTGCCGCACGCAGCAGGGCCCTCGCGGCCGGGTCGTCGAACCCGGCCGCCACGACGGCCACCTCGCGCGGCCCGTCCAGCAGCGCCTCGGCCGCGGCGAGCCCCCACCCGATGAACCGGGGCACCCGCGGCCCCAGGGCCTTCACCACCCCGAGGGCCTTCTCGGCGGCCGTGCGGTGCGGCTCGGAGCCGGTGTGTGCGGCATAGCCCAGCAGCGCGCCGGCCGCGGCGGTCCAGCCGGAGGGGACGGCGTTGTCGGTCGGGTCCTGCGGCCTGCGGATCAGCCGCTGGGCGTCGGCGGCCGTGTCGTACAGCGCCCCCGACTCCGGGTCGGCGAACCGCGCGAGGACATGGTCGAGCAGGAACCCGGCGAACTCCAGCCAGACCCCCTCGCCGGTGACCGAGGCCAGCGCGAGGAACCCCTCGGCGACATCGGCGTAGTCCTCCAGCACCCCGGCGTTGGCCCCGGCCTGCCCGTCCTTGCTGGTACGGGA
This sequence comes from Streptomyces sp. T028, assembly GCF_048159505.1. Lineage (NCBI taxonomy): Bacteria > Bacillati > Actinomycetota > Actinomycetes > Kitasatosporales > Streptomycetaceae > Streptomyces > Streptomyces sp. T028. The sequence continues at coordinate 83,940 of NZ_JBLRVZ010000005.1, read as the reverse complement.
GAGCCGGGCCTGCTCGTCGAGATGCAGCCGTACGAGGAGATCGGCGGCGCCCACGGCCGCGGCCACCAGGTCGGGGCGGTCGAAGTAGGCGCCGGTCTCGGCGAGCGCGGCGATCGCGAGCCCGTTCCAGGCGGCGACGACCTTGTCGTCCCGGCCCGGGGCGGGACGCTCGGCCCGCTTCCTCAGCAGCCGCTCCCTGACGTCGGCGATCCTCTCCGCGTCGAAGACGCTGTCCTGCTGGGGCAGCCGGAGCACGGAGGCACCCTCCTCGAAGGTGCCCTCCTGTGTGACCCCGAAGTAGTGCGCGGCGAGCCGGGCGTCCTCGGCGCCGAGCACCTCGGTCAGCTGCGCGGGCGTCCACACGTAATAGGCGCCCTCGACATGCTTCCCGCTCCCGTCGTCGCTGTCGGCGTCGAGCGCCGAGGCGAACCCGCCCTCCTCGGTCCGCAGCTCCCGCACCATGAAGTCGGCGGTCTCCAGGGCGACGCGCCGGGCGAGCTCGGAGCCGGTGGCCCGCCAGAGGTGTGCGTAGACCCGGCAGAGCAACGCGTTGTCGTACAGCATCTTCTCGAAGTGCGGCACGGTCCAGTCGCGGTCGACGGAGTACCGGGCGAACCCGCCGCCGAGCTGGTCGTAGATCCCGCCCCGCGCCATCCGCTCACAGGTGTCCTGGGCCATCTGCAGCGCGCCCTCGGCGCCGGTACGGGCGTGATGCCGCAGCAGGAACTCGACCACCATGGACGGCGGGAACTTCGGCGCCCCGCCGAACCCGCCCCGCTGCGGGTCGTACTCCCTGGTCAGCCCGAGCAGCGCCTGCGACAGCTCCTGCTCCCCCGGCGCCTTTCCGTCCCCGAAGGAGATCTCCCGCTCCGACAGATCCCGCACGATCTTCCCGGCGACCTCGGCGACCTCCTCCCGCCGCGTGTCCCAGGCCTGCTGCACACCCTCCAGCACCTGCCGGAACGACGGCATGCCGTGCCGGGGCGCCGGCGGAAAGTACGTACCGAAGTAGAACGGCTCCGCGTCCGGCGTCAGGAACACCGTCATCGGCCACCCGCCCTGCCCGGTGGCGGCCTGCACGGCCTCCATGTAGACGGCGTCGACGTCGGGACGCTCCTCGCGGTCGACCTTGATGCTCACGAAGTCCGCGTTGAGCCGGTCCGCGGTCTCCCGGTCCTCGAAGGACTCGTGCGCCATCACATGACACCAGTGGCAGCTGCTGTACCCGACGCTCAGCAGGACCGGCACACCCCGCCGCCGCGCCTCCTCGAAGGCCTCCTCCGACCAGGGCCACCAGTCGACCGGGTTGTCGGCGTGCTGGAGCAGATACGGGGACGTCTCATGAGCCAGTCGGTTCGGCATGGGGTCCATCCTGCCCCAGTCCCGGGAACGGCTCGCGTCAGACGGCGTCCCAGACCGTGACCTCCAGCCGGGCCAGGCCGGCGGGCGGAGCGGTGAGGATCTTGAGGTGGACGACGCGGCCCTGGTCGGTCAGCAGGCAGAAGCGGCCGCCGCGCTCGGCCGGCGAGGTGTAGGTGGCGTTGCGGTCCACGCTCTCGGCGCACTCCTCGGCCGTCGGGTCGGCGCCGGAGGCGGGCAGCGGGGCGAGGGTGGTGTTGGAGTCCGGCACGAAGAGGTCGGGGGTGCCGGTGGAGGCGCTGATGATGAGGTCCGCGCCCTTTGTTCCGGGCGGCGACACGAGCGGCGGCGTCGTGTCGAACTCCAGGTAGGAACCGGCGTTGGTGGTGTCGGCCTCAACCACCTTCGGCCCGAACAGCGGGTCGGCCGCGGAACCGGCGGCGCCGGCCGACGCGGTGGAGCGGTCCTCGCCGGTGGATCCCGTCGCACCGGACCGCTGTGCGGCGTTGGACGCGGACCCGGCGTTCGTGGCGCCGTTGTCGTCGTCCGACGAACCCGGGCGGCCCACGAGGAGGGTCACGATGATGCCGACGACCGGGATGACGATTCCGACGACCCACCAGGCCCAGCGGGGCTGGTGACCGCCCGGCGGGTGGGGCGGACCGGCAGGCGGGTGGGGTGGGCCGTAGGGCGGTTGGGGCTGGCCGTACGGCGATTGGGGTTGACCGGCAGGCGGTTGGGGCCGGCCGTGCGGCGGTTGGGGCGGCCCGCCGGACGGCAGCCCGTTGTCCGTGCTCATGACATCCGCCGTCATCATGCTCATCGCTCGGTTGCTGCGGTCACGATAGCGAAGCCCGCCGACGCATCGGAAACCCTCCGCCCTCTCGCGCCACGAGAGGCGTCCGCCGCACACTTGACCGGACGAACGCCGTGCCGCCGGAGGGGGACGGGTCATGCGGAACAGTCACAAGGCAGAGGCCGAGCGGTTGTTGGCGCGGGCCGTGGAGGAAGAGGTACGGCGGTCGGGCGGGCGGACCGACCGGCAGGCGCTGATGACCCGGGCGCGCGGGGCACTGGACTCGATGGTGGAGACCGCCGCCGAGGAGTACGAGGCGTACGCGCGGGCACTGGCGGAGCGCGAGGCCGGACAGGTCAGCTTCGCCCAGCGCTACGCCCGCGAGGGTGGGCGAACTCCCCTGCTGGTGGCGGGTGTCGCGTCCGTCACCGCCGCCGTCGCCGACCTCGCGCTGGGCACCGGCCCCGGTACGGCTTTCGGCGCCGGGGTGGCGGTCGGGGTGGTCGGGGCCGCGGCGACCGTGGTGAAGGTGGCGGGCTCGCATCTGCCGGCCGCGCACCATCACGCCGGCGAGGCCGGACAGCCCGGCGGCGCCGAGCAGTTGCGGCTGCAGTGGCTGACGGCGCTGGAGGTACGCGGGATCCGCCCGTTCCTGGACCAGCAGCGGGTGCTGAGCGCGACGACCGGGCCTCGGCCGAGGAACGCGCCGGGCCCGCAGTTGAAGGGCACGGACAAGAGCGCGGCGGCCCGCGGGCGGACGATGCTGGAGCAGTCGTTCGGGCAGCTCCCTGAGCCCGTGGGCCCGTTCGCGGGACGACGGGCGGAACTGGCGCAGATCCGGCAGTGGGTGCAGTCGGCCCGGGCGAGCACGCAGACCAGGCCCACGGTCGTCGTCCTGCACGGCCCGCCCGGCAGCGGCCGCAGCACCCTCGCGGTGCGGGCGGCGCACGATCTGCGCGACCAGTTCCGCGGCGCCTGCGTGGTCGATCTGCGCGGCGACAGCGCCGAGGGCACCCCGCTGTCCACCCGGGACGCCCTGCTGCATCTGCTGAACCGCCTCGGCGCACCCCGCGAACAGCTCCTCTTCCGTGAGCGCTCGTCCCCCGACCAACAGCTCAAACGCCTCGCCGACCTCTACTACCAGCACCTCACGGGCCTGCCCGTCATCGTCCTCCTGGACGACGCCTCCGATCCCGAGCAGGTGCGCACCCTCGTCCCGGAACGCTCCGACAGCCTGGTCCTGGTCACCGCCCGGGACCCGCTGGAGCTTCCCGCCGAACTGTCCGCCTGGACGCACCGGCTGCCGGTGCGCCCCCTGGAGGCGGCCGGCGCGGAGGAATTGCTGGGTGCCGCCGCCCAGGACACCTCGGGTCCGTACGACGCCGAATCCGCCGACCGGATACGGGAGTTGTGCGGCGGGCTGCCGCTGGCGCTGCGCATCGCGGGCTCCTCGCTGGGCCCGCGCTCACCGCGCGCACTGGCCACGGACCTCGGGGCGTACGGCCCCGTCGAACCCGTCGAGCGCGCCCTGTGGCTGCGCTACACCGACCAGCCCGAAGGCACCCGCCGCCTGCTGCGGCGGCTGGCGCTGGCCGGACGGGCCTCGCTCGGCGCGGCCGCGGCCGCCGCCCTCCTCGCCACCGACCGCGAGGAGGCGACCCGGCATCTCACCGCCCTCGCGGACGCGGGCCTGGTCGACCGGGTCCGCGGCGACCGCTACCGCCTGCACGACCTGGTCCGCGCCTTCGCCCAGGCCCGGCTGCTGGACGAGGAGGAACACTCCGAGCTCACGGCGGCCCAGGAACGCCTGATCGTCAGCTACGCCGAACTCGCCGACTCCGTCCTGCGCCTCGTCGACGGCAACATGTCGACCCGCTCGGACCGCTTCACCCCGCACGGCTTCACCTCCCTCGACGAGGCCCTGCGCTGGCTGGACGACGAGTCGAGCTTCATCACCGCGACCCTGCGCCAGGCGGAGGGCGTGCACGAGACCGCCGTACTGAGCCTGCTCGGCGCGCTGTGCGACTACTGCCTGCTGCGCGGCGACCTCTACCGCCTCGGCGAGATCAGCGAGCTGGCCCAGACGGTCGGCCAGGACCTGCTGGTGCGGTCCGTTCAGTGGCGTACCGGTATCGCGGCCCGGCAGCTCGGCGAGCTCGACAAGGCCCGCACCACCCTGGCCTCGGTCGTCGACCTCTACCTCCAGGCCCATCACGACGCGGGCGCGGCCCGTGCCCTGTGCTCCCTGGGCATCACCCTGCACCACCAGGGCAGTCTCACGGAGGCGGCGGCGAAACTGCGGGAGGCGATGGACCTGCAGGCCGCACCCGAGCTGGCGACCGACCGCGCCTGGACCATGCACGCGCTGGCCGCCGTGGAACGGGACCGGGCCCGGCTCGGCGAGGCCCTGGACCTGCTGACCCGCTCCCTGGTGCTGCACCGCGAGGGCGGCTCCGTGCACGGAGAGGCCTGGGCCCACTTCCAGCTCGGCCAGCTGAACCTGCGCCGCGGCGACGTCCCCGCCGCCGAGACCGAACTGCGCCGCGCCCTCGACCTGTACGGCCGTACCCACGACGAACGCGGCGAGGCCTGGGCGCTGACCCAGTTGGCCCGGGCCCGCATGATCGCCGGTGACCCGTCGCCCGCGGTGGAGGGGCTGCGCGCGGCGGCGGCCAGGCACCGCGGCAACGAGGACGCCCGCGGCGAGGCCTGGACCGTGTACTACCTGGGCCTCGCCCTGGAGGAGACCGGCGACCTGGACAACGCCGTCCGCGAACTGGAACGCTCACGCTCCCTGTTCTCCCGGATGCGTGACGTCTACGGCCTGGCCTGCGCCCGCCATCACTCGGCGCGCGTCACCCGGGACCAGCGGGCCGCCCAGACCGGCTCCCTGCGCAACTCCGGCTTCGCCCGGCAGCTCCTCGTCGACGCCCGCGCCGACTTCCAGCGCATCGGCGTCGCCCACGGCGAGGCCTGGACCTGCCTGGAACTCGCGATCATCGAGGCGGGCAACGCGCGCACCCAGCAGGCCCTGGCCCTGTGCGACGAGGCGGCCGGCCTGTTCTCCTCCTTCGGCGACCGCCGCGGCGAGGACTGGGCCCGTTTCCTGCGCTGCACCCTCCTGCCGTACGGCGCACCGGGCGGCGTGGAGGTCGGCACGGCCGTGGCCCAGGAGGAACTGGCCCAGCTCAGCCGCACCACCCACCCCCTGCGCGACACCAAGCTGTCCGAGTCCCTCGCCGCCTACGCCATCCTCCTGGAACGCGGCACCCGCCTGGAGACGGGCTGGCAGGCCTGGCGCCTCGGCCTGGTACCGGGCCGCCACGAGCGCGAGGTGATGGGGGTGGCGGTGAACGAGGGATAGGCGGGACGGGCCCGCGGGCTCAGGAGCGGGACTGCTCCCCCTCCTCGGCCCGAGGGCCCGGCCGGGCCGCGCTCAGCCCTTCGCCGGGGAGGCCTTGCCCGTCGAGCCCGGCGCGGGAGTCTCCTCGCCGTCCGCCGGGGCCTCCTTGAAGTCGACCTTGCCCATGTGCTTGTTCATCGACTTCATCAGGGCCCACACCGCCACTGCCATCACCGCGAACACGATGAAGCCGAGGACGCCGGGGGTGACCTTGTTCTCGTCGACCTCCTTGGCGAGGGGGACGAGGTGCGTCATTGCCAGGCTCACGCTTGCGCTCATGTCAGGCATTGTCCCGGACGCCCGCGAAGAGGTCGTCCTCGGGGATGGAGGTGTCGACGAGAGCCTTCGCGAGCTCGTACTCCTCGGTCGGCCAGACCTCCTTCTGGATCTCCATCGGCACCCGGAACCAGCCGCCGTCGGGGTCGATCTGCGTGGCGTGGGCGATCAGCGCCTTGTCACGGATCTCGAAGAAGTCGGCGCACGGGATGTGCGTGGTGAGCGTGCGCTCCTTCACCCCGAACTCCGCCCAGCGCTTGAGCCACTCCCCGTACGGCGACTCCAGACCGCGGTCGAGCATCGCCTGGTGCAGCGCCTCGGTCCGGGGACGGTTGAAGCCCTGGTTGTAGTACAGCTTCAGCGGCCGGTACGCGGGCCCGTACTCGGCCTCGGGGTACTTCTCGGTGTCGTCAGCGCCCTCGAACGCCACCACCGAGATCTTGTACGTCATGATGTGGTCGGGGTGCGGGTAGCCGCCGTTCTCGTCGTAGGTGGTGATCACCTGGGGACGGAAGGAGCGGATCTGCCTCACCAGCTCGCCGGCCGCCTTGTCCACGTCCTCCAGGGCGAAGCAGCCCTCGGGCAGCGGCGGCAGCGGGTCGCCCTCGGGCAGGCCGGAGTCGACGAAGCCGAGCCACTCCTGCTTGATGCCGAGGATCTCGCGGGCCTCGTCCATCTCCTTCTTGCGTACCTCGTGGATGTGCTCCTCGATGTACTTGTCGCCCTGGAGCTTGGGATTGAGGATGGAGCCGCGCTCCCCGCCCGTGCAGGTCACCACCAGCACGTCCACCCCCTCGGACACGTACTTCGCCATGGTGGCCGCGCCCTTGCTCGACTCGTCGTCGGGGTGCGCGTGCACGGCCATCAGTCGCAGCTGGTCAGTCAAGACTCAATCCTCGGTAAGTCGGCGCCCGTGTGAGCCGGCGCGATAGCAGGCTTCTATAGTGACCGAATCGGGGGGCGAATAATTCCAGGGCCCTGGCCTGCCGAGAGGACGATCATGAGCACGGCGAGCACCCGAGCGCCCGAAGGCCGCTACGGCCGCGCCTCGGACGAGCGGGCCGACCGCACCCTGAAGATCGTCGGCGCCGTGCTCAGCGGGGTCCTGCTCGTGGTCGTCGGCTTGTTCGCCTACCACTACGTCGGCCAGAACAAGATCAGCGCCGAGGTGATCACCTTCAAGGCGACCTCGGACTCCGCGGTCGAGGTGCACCTGGAGGTCCGCAAGGACGCGGGTGCGAGCGGCTACTGCACGGTGCGCTCCCAGGCGGGCGACGGCGCCGAGGTGGGCCGGGCGGACTTCCGCTTCTCCGGGTCGGACACCCGCATCGACAAGGTGGTCACCCTCCGCACGACGGCCAAGGGCACGACGGCCGAGCTGCTGGGCTGTCACGCCGACTGAGGATGCCCCTGTCCTCCACATTGCGTACACGCTGACCTGCGTTGACGTAAGTCTGGTGGCTTATGTCCTCCCCCTTTGCCCGCGGAATTGTTAGGCTCGTGGTTTCGCCCATCCCCTGAGGAACATGCTTGAGGGTAGGGCGATGCTTTGTATTCCCAGTACCGACGAGGAGCACCTGTGACCCAGACCAGCGAGTCCGTCACCTGGCTTACCCAGGAGGCGTACAACAAGCTCAAGGAAGAGCTTGAGCACCTTACTGGTCCTGCGCGCACGGAGATCGCCGCCAAGATCGCGGCGGCGCGCGAGGAGGGCGACCTGCGCGAGAACGGCGGGTACCACGCGGCCAAGGAGGAGCAGGGCAAGCAGGAGCTCCGCGTGCGCCAGCTGACCCAGCTCCTCGAGAACGCCAAGGTCGGCGAGGCTCCGGCCTCCGCGGACGGCGCCGTGGCGCCCGGCATGGTCGTGACGATCGCCTTCGACGGTGACGAGGACGACACCATGACGTTCCTGCTCGCCTCGCGCGAGTACGCGAGCGCCGACATCGAGACCTACTCGCCGCAGTCCCCGCTGGGCACCGGCGTGATCGGTCACAAGGTCGGCGAGGACGCGGAGTACGAGCTGCCGAACGGCAAGAAGGCCTCCGTGCGCATCCTCAAGGCCGAGCCCTACAGCGGCTGAGCCCTCCCCTTCTCCTGACGAGCCCCTGGCGCCCGAGCCGCCGGGGGCTTCGTCGTGCCGGTTCGTCGCGGCCCGGGTGTCAGGCCGTCGCCGAGCGGTACTTGCGGACCGCCAGCGTGCGGAAGATCAGCACGATCAGGACCGAGTAGATCAGCGAGGCCCAGACCGGGTGCTCCATGGGCCAGGCGTCGGAGGGCGACTGTCCCGGGTTGGCGAACAGCACCCGGCAGGCCTGGACGGTGGCGCTGAACGGGTTCCACTCGGCGATGGTGCGCAGCCAGGGCGTCATGTTGCTGGTGTCGACGAAGGCGTTGGATATGAAGGTCACCGGGAAGAGCCAGATCAGCCCACCGGAGGTGGCCGCCTCCGGGGTGCGGACGCTCAGACCTATCAGGGCGCCGATCCAGGTGAACGCGTAGCCGAGCAGGAGCAGCAGGCCGAAGGCCGCCAGGATCCGTCCGGCGTTGGTGTATCCGTCGGACCCGGGACGCCAGCCGACCAGGAGGGCGACGACCGCCAGGACGAGCAGGGTGAGCGCGGTCTGCACGAGGTCGGCGAGGGTCCGTCCGGTGAGGACCGCGCCACGCGCCATGGGCAGTGAGCGGAAGCGGTCTATCAGGCCCTTGTGCATGTCGTCGGCGATGCCGGCACCGGCCCCGGCGGTGGCGAAGGTGACGGTCTGCGCAAAGATCCCCGCCATCAGGAAGTTCTTGTAGTCGGTGGCGCTGGTGCTGTCGCCGATCCGCATGGAGCCGCCGAAGACATAGGTGAACAGCACGACGAACATAATGGGCTGGATCAGCCCAAAAATGACCATCTCAGGAATCCGACTCATGCGGATCAAGTTGCGTTTTGCAACGACCAGTGAGTCGCGGACGGACTGACCCATCGGGTGGGTGGGGGCCGTTCCCCGGACGGTGTCGGTGACGGCGGTCATGCGACGGCCTCCTTGCCCTTCTGTCCGCTCTTGTCTCTGTCCTTGCCCTTGCCCTTGCCCTTGCTTTGCTCGTCGCCGTTCCCCTCGGGCTTCATCTCTGCCACATGTCCGGTCAGGGACAGGAAGACGTCGTCGAGGGTGGGGCGGCGCAGGCCTATGTCGTCCATCTCTATGCCGCGGGTGTCCAGCTCGCGGATGACCTCGGCGAGGAGCTTCGCGCCGCCGGTGACGGGCACGGTGAGTTTGCGGGTGTGGTCCTCGACGGTGGTCTCGCCCTTGCCGAAGCCGGCGAGCACCTCGCGGGCGGCGGGGATCTGTTCGCGCTCATGGACCACGACCTCGATGCGCTCGCCGCCGGTGCGGGCCTTGAGCTGGTCGGAGGTGCCGCGGGCGATGACCTTGCCGTGGTCGACGACCGCGATGTCGTGCGCGAGATGGTCGGCCTCTTCCAGATACTGGGTGGTCAGCAACAGGGTCGTACCGCCGGAGACGAGGCGCTTGATCACGTCCCACAGGAGCTGCCGGTTGCGCGGGTCGAGGCCGGTCGTCGGCTCGTCCATGAACATCACCGGTGGCGAGACCACGAGGGCCGCGGCCAGGTCGAGGCGGCGGCGCATGCCTCCGGAGTAGGTCTTGGCCGTGCGGTCGGCGGCCTCGGTGAGGTCGAACTGCTCCAGCAGTTCCTCGGCGCGGGCCCTCGCGGGCCTCGCCCTCATCTGGTAGAGCTGTCCGACCATCTGGAGGTTCTCGCGGCCGGTGAGGTATTCGTCGACCGCCGCGAACTGGCCGGACAGGCCGATCGAGCGGCGCACCTCGTTGGGGTGCTTGAGCACGTCGAGGCCCGCGACCTGCAACCGCCCGCTGTCGGGGCGCAGGAGGGTGGTCAGGCAGCGGACCGCGGTGGTCTTGCCCGCTCCGTTCGGCCCGAGCAGGCCGAGGACGGTGCCCTCCGGGACGTCCAGGTCGACGCCGTCCAGAGCCCTTACGTCACCGAAGGTCTTCACCAGGCCTTCGGCATAGATGGCGCCTGGCATAAAAGTTCTCCACGTCTTCGGGGATTCCTTCGAGAAAGCCTAGGTTTGCGATGTTTGGGACGCCCGACACCAGGCGACCGCCCATCCACCATAACGCGATGTATCGCGACTCACAATGCAATTAGCTCGTGTGGGTGATGAATGGGCCCTGACCTGCACTTTCACCGGCCTCCCGGCGGTCATGGCCGGTCAGTCGACGACCGTGTACCCCGCCTCGCGCAGGGCCTGGCCGACCTCGGCGCAGTGCGCCGGCCCCTTCGTCTCCAGGTGCAGTTCGACCTCCGCCTCGGTCAGCCCGAGCCTCGGATCGGTCCGCACATGGCTCACGTCCAGAACGTTAGCGTCGACCACTGACAACACCCCCAGCAGCGTCGCGAGCGCACCCGGCCGGTCCGTCAGACGCACGCTGACCGCCAGGTAGCGGCCCTGCGCGGCCATGCCGTGCCGCAGCACGCGCTGCATCAGCACCGGGTCGACGTTGCCGCCGGACAGCACCGCGACCACCGGGCCCTCGAACGCGCCGGGCTCGCTCAGCAGCGCCGCGACCGGACTCGCCCCCGCCGGTTCGACGACCAGCTTGGCCCGCTCCAGACACAGCAGCAGCGCGGTGGACAGCTCGCCCTCCGACACCGTGCGCACCTCGTCCACCAGCTCGCCGACGATCCCGAACGGCACGTCGCCGGGCCGACCGACCCTGATCCCGTCGGCCATCGTCGCCGGAGCCTCGATCGACACCGGCCGCCCGGCCGCCAGCGAGGGCGGGTACGCCGCCGCCCCCTCCGCCTGCACGCCCACGATCCGCACGTCCGGCCGCAACGACTTCACGGCGACCGCGATGCCGGCCGCGAGCCCCCCGCCGCCGATCCCGACGACGACCGTGCGCACCTCCGGACACTGCTCCAGGATCTCCAGACCCACCGTGCCCTGCCCGGCGATCACGTCGGGGTGGTCGAAGGGGTGGATGAACACCGCGCCCGTCCGCTCCGCGTACTCCTGCGCGGCGGCCAGCGTCTCGTCGACCACCTGACCGTGCAGGCGCACCTCGGCGCCGTACTCCCGGGTCGCGCTGATCTTCGGCAGGGGGGCGCCCTTCGGCATGAACACCGTGGAGCGCACGCCCAGCAGGGACGACGCCAGCGCCACGCCCTGCGCGTGGTTGCCGGCGCTCGCCGCGACCACCCCGGCGGCCCGCTCCTCGGGCAGCAGCCCCGCGATCCGCACGTACGCGCCGCGCAGCTTGAACGATCCCGTCCGCTGGAGGTTCTCGCACTTGAGGTGCACCGGCGCTCCGACGAGCTGGGACAGATGCCTGCTGCCCTCCATCGCCGTCACCCGCGCCACACCCGAGAGCATCTTCTGGGCGCCGCGCACGTCGTCGAGGGTGACGGGCCGCAAGGAGTCAGCCGTGCCATAGCTCATGACATCAGCATCGCAGTTCACAGGCGGGAACGACCGCTGTGACCAACCACCGAGACTGGTTTGCGCAGCGCCGGTACGGCCCGGCCTCCGGCCGCGTACTCTGTCCCCCAATTCCTGCCAGACCCCCTTCATGAAGTGAGCCCCCGGCCATGCCCACAACGCCTGAAATGTCGATGGACATGACGACCGTCGGTGACACCGGTCTTCTCGACACGCTGCAGCACGAGGTCGCGGTCTTCGCGCGCCGGGCCGAACAGACCCGCCTCGGCGGCGTCGGGCAGGTGCGCAACTCCATGGACCGCGCCGCGTACCTGCTGCTCAACCGTCTCGACAAGGAGGGCCCGATGGGCGTCAAGGCGCTCGCGGCGAGCATGGGGATCGACTCCTCGACCGTCACCCGGCAGGTGGCCCCCCTCGTCGACACGGGCCTGGTCAAGCGGACCTCGCACCCCGAGGACGGACGGGCCGTGGTGCTCCAGCTGTCTCCGCGCGGGCAGTCCCGCCTGGACGAAGTAAGGTCCTCCCGGCGGCAGTTGATGGCCGAGCTGACCGAGGACTGGGCCCCGGAGGAGCGGGAGGCGTTCTGCTCCCTCCTCACCCGCTTCAACGTCGCGCTGTCCTCCCGGATGGCCGCCCAGGGTCTGCCGGGCGCGGAGCCCACAGCGGCCGCTTCCTGAGCAACGGGGCACGCACGCGTGCGGGGCGGTTTCGTGCGGGGGTGCGTGGTTGTCGTACGCGGCTTTCGGTACGGCCGGCATCCCGCGCGTGCGCGGCTCTTGACCGAAAGCCCACCCCTGGCCTCATATGAGACCGGGTCCCCCCGCGCCGTACGTGGTGCCGCACCCGTACTCCGCCGGGATCCGTTTCCAGGGGGTCGCCGTCAGGCGGGAGGCTCGGGGTGCGAGAGAGGCGTGCGGTCCAGGAAGCCCGCCGGGCCCGGGAGTTCGAGGCGTTTGTGGCCGGGGCGGGCGGACGGCTGCTGCGGACCGCGACCCTGCTCACGGCGGAGGCGGTGGAGGACAACCCCCGCGCGCGGCGGCTGCTGACCCACGCTCTCGCGCACACGTACGCGTACTGGGACCGGCTGCGCGGCGACGACCCGTACAACCACGCGCGCGAGTGCCTCGCCGTCCGCTTCGCCCGCAGGGCCTGGCACCAGTACGGCGCTGTGCCGTTCGCACGCGCCCGCACCCGGACCGCCGGTCCCCTGGCCGCGCTCTCCCCGCAGTACCGGCTCGTCCTGGTCCTCAGGCTGCACGAGGGGGTCGCCGAGGAGCAGGTGGCGGCGCTGCTCGGGCTGCCCCCGGAGCGTGTCCACCTGATCTGCGACCGGGCGACCACGCTTGTGCTGCGTCCGCCGCGCGGGCCGGCCCCCGCGCGTGTGGGCGCGAAGGCGGCCGCGTCGTGAACCGGCCCGAACGGGAGGCCGCCGTACGGCAGATGATGGAGCGGACCGCACCGCACGTGCCGGCGGACCTGCACGCGGACGTGGTCCGCCTGGGCAGTCGCATCCTGCGGCGCCGGACGATCGCCCTGCGGCTGATGTGGCTGCTGCTGTTCGCGGCGACCGTGGCGTTCGTCGTCTGGGCGGCCACGGCCCGCCCCTGGGTGGAGCCGCCGTCGGAGACGACTCCACCGGTCACCGACTGGTGACCCCACCTCGCGGTGGGCCCGGCGGAGACTAGCCCAGGGCCTGCTGCAGGTCCTCCAGCAGGTCGTCGACGTTCTCGATGCCCACGGAGAGGCGGACCAGGTCGGCGGGCACCTCCAGGGCCGAGCCCACCACCGAGGCGTGCGTCATACGGCCGGGGTGCTCGATGAGGGACTCGACGCCGCCGAGGGACTCGCCGAGCGTGAACACCTTGGCGCGGTTGCAGACCTCGACGGCCGCCTCCTCGCCGCCGGCGACCCGGAAGGAGATCATGCCGCCGAAGGACCGCATCTGCTTGGCCGCGACCTCGTGCCCGGGGTGCTCGGGCAGGCCCGGGTAGAGCACCTTCGTCACGCGCGCGTGGCGGGTCAGCATGTCGGCGATCTTGGTGGCGTTCTCGCCGTGCCGGTCCATGCGCACCGACAGGGTCTTGGTGCCGCGCAGCACCAGCCAGGAGTCGAAGGGCCCGGCGACCGCGCCCATCGCGTTCTGGTGGAAGGCCAGCTCCTCACCGAGTTCCTCGTCGGCGGTGATCAGCGCACCGCCGACGACGTCGGAGTGGCCGCCCATGTACTTGGTCAGGGAGTGCACCACGACGTCCGCGCCGAGCGAGAGCGGCTGCTGCAGGTACGGCGTGGCGAAGGTGTTGTCGACGACGAGCTTCGCGCCCGCGTCCCGGGCGATCTGGGCGACGGCGGCGATGTCGGTGATGCCGAGCAGCGGGTTGGAGGGGGTCTCCACCCACACGGCCTTGGTCTTCGGGGTGATCGCGGCCCGTACGGCCGCCGGGTCGCTGGTGTCGGCGACCGACCACTCCACGCCCCAGCGGGCGACGACCTTGGCGAAGAGGCGGAAGGTGCCGCCGTACGCGTCGTTGGGGATGACCACGTGGTCGCCGGGGCTGAGCAGCGTACGCAGCAGGCAGTCCTCGGCCGCCAGTCCGGAAGCGAACGCGAGTCCTCGGCGGCCGCCCTCGAGGGCGGCGAGGTTCTCCTCCAGGGCGGTGCGGGTCGGGTTGGCGCTGCGGCTGTACTCGTAGCCGCCGCGCAGGCCGCCGACGCCGTCCTGCTTGTAGGTCGAGACCTGGTAGATCGGCGGGACGACCGCGCCGGTGAGGGGATCCGCGGTGTTGCCCGCGTGGATCGCGAGGGTCTCGAAGTGCTGACTGATGTGCCTGTCGCTCATGGGCATCGAGCGTAGTGCGCTCGCGGGGCTGCTGTCGGACTGCGGCGGGGGTGCTTTCAGGGACGTACGGAGTGGTGGATGCGGCCCGCTCCGACCGGCAGGGACGTTTTTCCACAGGCTCCGGGGTCGGGGTTGGCCAATTGTCGGCGGCGTCTGGTTCGCTTGAGACATGGAAATTCTCTGGGTCCTGATGGCGCTGGTCATGCTCAGCTTCGTGCTGCTGCCGTTCCTGCGGCGCAGGCGCGGCATGATCGAGCAGGTCCCGGCGGGCCACCCGGACGCCGCGGACCCGGCCGACTACGGCTTCGTACGCACGGAGGAGCTGGACATCCGTATGCCCGGCCCCGACCAGGACCTGCTGGACGTCCTGGACGTGGTGCAGCACACCCAGGACTACCGGGCGGCGCGGCAGCTACTGGCCGGCACGGAGATCGAGGGCGAGCTGCGCTGGCAGCGCGTGCAGGCCTTCGCGGGCGCGGCCGCGCTGGAGCTGCAGCAGCGGCCGGGCGGGGTCGGCGAGGCGCCGGGCGGACAGTGGCTGCGGGTGTGGCGGGCGGAGGCGCCCAAGGACGCCGGCGGTGCGGCGGTGCACGCCGAGTTCCTCGTCCAGCAGGCGTGGCGGACGTCCACGCCGGGCACGGACGACTTCCGGATCATCATGGAGGAGGCGAGGGACGCCTGCGACCAGGCGGCACTCCTCTCCCCCGGTGACCCGGTGCCGTACATCGTGGAGCTGTCGGTGGCGCGCGGCCTGCACTACTCGCAGTCCGAGTTCGAACAGCTCTGGCTGAAGATCCTGGACCGCGCCCCCGCGCACATGGGCGCGCATCTGACCGCCCTGCACTACTGGTGCGAGAAGTGGCACGGCTCGCGCGAGCTGGCGACCTCGTTCACGGAGGCGGCTGCGGCCCGTGCGCCCCAGGGTTCGCTCCTCGCCGCGATGCCGCTGTTCGGGGTCTTCGAGCACCTCCCCGAGGTCAACCTGGTCAGCAGCTTCTACCAGAGCGAGGTCGTGACGAAGGCGATCCACGGCGCCCTGTTCGCGGTGCACGCGGCCCGCCACGACGACCCGATGCTGGCGCAGGTCCGCCATCTGCTGGTCTTCTTCCTGGTCCGCAGCGAGCGCTGGGCCGAGGCCATGAACCAGCTGATACACGTCGACGGCCATGTCGGCGCCCTGCCCTGGACCCTCTCCCCGGACCCGGCCGGCGAGTTCGCGGTGTACCGGGCGCTCGCGGTCGCGGGCTACGAGGCGAACGGGGGGAGCCCGGCGACGCTGCCGCACTGACAGCTGCCGCGCCAACGGAGGCGGCGCCCTGTCCGCCGCACGAGGGGACGGCGAGCGGCGCAGGGCGGATGGCCGGAACGCCGGACGACGAACTGGAGGGCGTCTTGTCCGGCGGGTCTCACGCCCGTTCCCACGGACGACTGACTCAACGCCGGCGTCCTCGTGCTCGGCAGGGATGGGCGGGTTCGATGATCGCCGTATCGGCGACATGCGCTACTCCGCCAAGTACGGGGGAAGGGGGACTCCTCGTTCGGCGGCGACAGCACGCGCACCCCGCAGGCACGCCGCCCACCGACGCCCAGCACGGTCCTGGACAACTACGACAGGCTCCTCTCCACAAGGATTCTCACGATCGCCGTGCCAGGTACAACGCCCCTCCCGCCGGGACACGCTGTTCGGTCGCAGGTCCTTCGGGTAGCACAGCCACACATCGTCCCTCTCCATGCCTCCAAGGTAGAGACCTCACTGCGGAACCGCTGTCACCGCACGCAAGGCAAAGCCGACGGGTCACATGGCAGCGCAGGGGCGTCCTGCCCGACGGGTATCACGTCGGCATTCCGCACCGTGTTGCGAACGGGAAGTCAGCGGCCGCCCAACCCGGTCGACCGCACGGCAGCGGATCCCGCGCCGTCGCACACCGATCCGGCCGTGGACGCCGGGTACACCACTCCGCAGGCGGCGGGCGTCATGGTCTGCACCGAGGACGGCTACCTCTCGCTCCTGGAGATCTACTCGGTCTCCGACGAGCCGATCACGACCTGGCCGGAACCCCGCTTCATCGAACGATGAGCAAGTCGGCCAGCAGAGGTCCATCACTGGGGTGACCTGGGAATACGTAACCGCGATACGTAACGTCACCGACGAACTCGTCGGGCGCCCCTGGTTGGCTGAGCCCCTGGTAAGAGGATCAAGGTGCTCCGGGCGGGCAGGAGAGCGGACGGATGATCGCGGGCGATGGCGGTGGCGGGCTCAATCTCGGTCCGAAGCGGGGAGATTATTCCATTGCTGGTGTCGCGGGTGGGCTTGGGCAGATGGCGCGGCGGCTCTCGGTAGGGCTGTATGCCGCCTACATGATCATGCTGATCGTCAGTCGACCCGAGTCGGCGCTCGCCAGGGGCGTCGTCGCGAGCGCCATGATCCTCGGCCTGTTCGCTCTCCGGCTGGCATGGCTTCAGGTGTCCGCCAAGTTCCGCATCAGGAGGTGCTACGTCTACCGGGAAGGCCTGGCCGTCACCGACTGGTTCGGCCGTGTGCACACAGTGGTGGCGTGGAGCAACGTGATCGAAGTGAGGCGGACGATCGCTCTGTCGCTCGTCATGGCCTTCCACCGGATCGAGATCGCGCCGCGTGGTTCCGCAGTCGTGGCGTTCGTGGTTCTGGGACAGAAGCCCGCCCTGGTGGAGGCTGTGCTGAGCCAGGCGAGAAGGCACGGTGTCCTCCGCTGAGAGCAGCAACTCGCCAAGACGCCGGCAAGGCGAAAATCAGTGGCCGCCTGAACTGGCCGACCCCACGCTGTACGGCATGGAAGAACCGCAACGCGGAATCCGTGCGGCCTACGCGGAGTCCACCATCACCGTCTACCAGGCGTACTCCCCGGAGATCGGCCTGCCCGCCGCCCGCGAGGGCCGTTTCCCCGCCGTCTGGAAGCGGGACAGGATGACATGGATCAAGCCAAGCTTCCTGTGGATGATGTACCGGTGCGGGTGGGGTCTGAAGGAGGGGCAGGAGACCGTTCTGGCGATCGAGATCAGCCGGGAGGGGTTCGAGTGGGCGCTGCGGCATGCGTGTCTGTCGCACCACGTGCCGGAGCTGCACGGTGACCACGTCGACTGGAAGCGGCAGTTGCGGCGGGCGCCGACGCGGGTGCAGTGGGATCCGGAGCGGGATCTGCGTCTCAACCCCCTTCCGTACCGGTCTCTTCAGTTGGGGCTCGCGGGGGAGGCGACCGCGCGGTATGCCGACGAGTGGATAGTCGGGATCGAGGATGTGACTCCGCTGGCCCGGAAGGTGCACGGTCATGTGCGCCTGGGTGAACTCGGGCTTGCCGCCGCGCTGTTGCCGCGGGAGCTGCCGTATCCGGTGGCTGAGGACGTGCTCGCGCATCTGCGGCGGTAGACCGGCATGATCGGCCGTTGTCGTTTCGTGATGCTCCGGGCCAAGTCCGGTCACACGGTGAGCCCAGCCTGAACCGCAACGGCTTCCCATGTAACGCCTGTTGAAGGGGCATGGGCGCCGTGCGACAGGTACTCGATCACGGGAGCGGGAATGCGACGACTCGGAACCACACTTGCGGCACTCATGCTGGCGGGAGCCGGGATCGCAGGAGCGGCGGGGACGGCGCAGGCCGACACCGGCGCGTCGGCGGTGTGTGAGACCGGGTGGGGGAGCCTCGAGAAGCACGTGTGGTCGGGTGGTGAGGACGGTGGGAGCTACAAGCCCCCGCTGGTGAACATCAGGACCGGTCAGCACGAGTGCTTCGACCGCATGGTCCTCGACTTCAAGGGGACAGCGGCCGGTCCGATCGACTACCAGGTCAAGTACGTCGACAAGCTGATCACGCCCGCTACGGGGGAGATCCCCGTCGAGGGCGGGGCGATCCTCCAGATCGCCGTGGGCCCGAACTACGACCCGTCGACCGGATCGCAGTCCTACCCGGGGCAGCACGGGCAACCGCTGCCCGGAGTGGACATCACGGGCTACAAGACGTTCAAGGACACTCGCTACGCCGCTGCCCTCGAGAACGAGGTGCGGATCGGGGTCGGCGTGCGTGCGCGGCTCCCGTTCCGGGTGACGCAGCTGGATGATCGCCTCGTCATCGACGTCGCACACTCCTGGAACGCCACCTCCTGAGCCACCCGCGCCCGCGGCGGCGGCTCCCGCGCCCGCGGCTCCCGCGCCCTCGGCTCCCGCGCTGTCGCACGACCGTCCGGCCGTCGAGGGCTCGTACGGCGGCCCTCACCCGGCCGGCGTCGTGGTCTGCGCCGAGGGTGGCTACCTCGCGTATCCGGAGATCTACTCGGTCTCCGACGAGCCGATCACCGCCTGGCCGGACCCCCGCTTCATCGAACGATGAGCACGTGAGGGCACGCACCAGCGGGCCCGGTGGGCCTCCGGCCTCTGCCGGGCCGCCTCGTGGTCAGCTCTCCGTGCGGGCGGGCAGTCGCCAGCCCGGGCGCGGGAAGTGGCAGGTGTAGCCGTCCGGGTAACGCTGCAGGTAGTCCTGGTGCTCGGGCTCGGCCTCCCAGAAGGGGCCGACCGGCTCCACCTCGGTGACGACCTTGCCGGGCCACAGTCCGGAGGCGTCCACGTCCGCGATCGTGTCCTCGGCGATCCGCTTCTGCTCGTCGTCCAGGTAGTAGATCGCCGAGCGGTAGCTGAGGCCGATGTCGTTGCCCTGGCGGTTCTTGGTGCTCGGGTCGTGGATCTGGAAGAAGAACTCCAGGATCGCGCGGTAGTCGGTCTTCTCGGGGTCGTAGAGGATCTCGATGGCCTCGGCGTGCGTGCCGTGGTTACGGTACGTCGCGTTCGGCACGTCACCCCCCGTGTAGCCGACCCGGGTCGCCGTCACGCCCGGGAGCCGGCGGATCAGCTCCTCCATCCCCCAGAAGCATCCGCCCGCCAGCACGGCCCTCTGCGTCTGCGCAGCCATTACGGCCCCTCCAATGTCGGTCAGCTCGGTCACTCGGGCTACTCGGGTCGCACACCACCGGCATCCCTTGCCCACTGTCCTCAACATACGAGGGTTCCCGGCGATTCCGTGCCCGCCCGCCCCGCCCTGCGGCCGCCGACGACCGGCCACCGGCCACCGGCCACCGGCCACCGGCCGCCACAAGGAACACCACAAGGAACACACGCACCGCTGCTCTCGGTCAGCGGCGGCCCGCGCTCCTCAGCGCCGTCTCCGTCTGTGTGGCCAGTGTGGACATGAGGTCGCAGGCCGACGGGAGGTCCGTGATGAGGTCGACCGCCTCGCCGGCCCAGACCGGCAGTGGGGGGAGTGCGCCGCGGGCCACCTCGTCCTGGTAGGCCTGGCGGGCCCGGGGGTCGGCGGCGAGCTCGGTCTCGCGGCCGCGCCAGCGGTCGAGGTAGGGGTGGCCGAGGGTGCGGGCGGGGTACCGCGCCGGCCACCGGGAGCCGCGGGCGATGTCCAGTACGGTGCTGCGCTCGGTGTCCTCCCCACGTCCTTCGAGGATCGCCTTGGTGATCGAGGGGTCGACCAGGGCTTCCGTGGTGGCCTGGAAGCGGGTGCCGATCACCGCTCCGGCCGCGCCCAGGACGAGGGCGGCCGCCACGCCACGCCCGTCGGCGATGCCCCCGGCCGCCAGTACCGGCACCGGCGTCACAAGGTCCACCACCGCCGGTACGAACGGCAGGGTCGAGCGGCCGCGCAGGGCTCCGTGCCCGCCGCTCTCCGTGCCCTGGGCCACGATCACGTCCGCGCCGAGGTCCACCGCTCGCCGTGCCTCTTCCAGATCGGTGACCTGGAGGACCAGTCGAGCGCCTGCCCGCAGGACACGCTCCGCGCAGGGGCCGGGGTCGCCGAAGGACAGCATCACGGCGTCGGGGCCGTACTCCAGTGCGCGCTCCACCACGCCGGTGTCGATCCCCCAGGTCAGGAATCCGACGCCCCAGGGCTTCCCGGTGGCCGTGACGAGCGGCACCTCACGCGCCATCCACTCCGGATCGCCGTACCCGCCGCCCAGGATGCCGAACCCGCCGCCGAGGGAGACGGCCGCGGCCAGTGCGCCACCGGCCGACCCGCCCATCGGCGCGAGCGCGATCGGGTACCGCACGTCGAACATCTCGGTGAACGCCGTAGCCAATGCCATGACCACATCATGGCTTCCCTCACCGGCCCGGCAGGGGGCCTGGCGTGTTCCCGGCAGGAATTCGGTTGACCGTCGTCGTCCCGGCGCGGGCTAATACCCGCATGGCTGACCTTCACGGCTCGTACGACGATCTGTTCACGGCGGTGCCGAGTGCGCTGGCGGCGTTGCTGGACGAGGGGGACGTGGGCGGCTCGGTGGCCGTCTTCGTGGACGGCGAGGCGGTGGTGGACGTCTGGGGCGGGTTCGCCGACGCCGAGCGGGCGGTGCCGTGGCAGCGGGACACGATCGTGAACGTCTGGTCCGTGACGAAGACGATGACCGCACTGTGCGCGCTGGTCCTCGCCGACCGCGGCGAGCTCGACCTGGACGCGCCGGTCGCCCGGTACTGGCCGGAGTTCGCCGCGGCGGGCAAGGAGGGGGTGCTGGTCAGGCATCTGCTGGGGCACACCGCGGGCCTGCCGGACTGGGACGGGCCGGTGGCCGAGGTCTACGACTGGCCGGCCGCCACGGCACGGCTCGCCGGGCAGGCGCCGCAGTGGGAGCCGGGCAGCGCGGCCGGGTACCACTCGCTCACTCAGGGATTCCTGGTGGGCGAGGTCGTACGCCGGATCAGCGGCCGGAGTCCGGGCGCGTTCTTCGCCGACGAGATCGCCGGGCCGCTGGGGACGGACTTCCACATGGGGCTGGACGCGGAGCACGACCGGCGGGTGGCGCCCGCGGTGCCGCCGCCGGGCCGGGACGAGGACTACTCGGCGAGCGAGAGCGCGCCCGGCGGCGTCACGGAGACCCGTGGGACCGCGATCCGGGTCCGGGACGGGAACGGCGTGGCCTGGCGCCGGGCGCAGATCCCCGCCGCGAGCGGCTTCGGCAACGCCCGTTCGGTCGCCCTCGTCCAGTCGGTGATGGCCTGCGGAGGCTCGGTCGGCGGGGTACGGCTGCTGTCGCCGGCCGGCTGTGAGCGTGCGCGGGAGGAGCAGTTCGACGGCGAGGACCGCGTCCTGGGCAGGCCGATCCGCTGGGGGCTGGGCTACGGGCTGTTCGGGGCCACGTACGGCTGGGGCGGCTGGGGCGGCTCGCTGGTGATGATCGAACCCGAGTCGCGGATGACGGTGGCGTACGTGACGAACCAGATGCGCGAACCCGCGAAGGACACCCGGGGACTGGAGATCGTGATGTCGGTCTACGACGGACTCAAGGGGCTGCGCGCCTGATCCCACGCCCCGGGACGGCCGGCGGGCTCAGCTCCCGCTGCCGTACGGTCGTGTGAGGATCTCCAGGTTGTGGCCGTTCGGGTCGTCGAAGTACGCCCCACGGCCGCCGTCGTTGTGGTTGATCTCGCCGGGACGGTGGTGGTACGGGTCGGCCCAGTAGGTCAGCCCGGCCTCCCGGACACGGCCGAAGATCGTGTCGAACTCGTCCTCGGAGACCAGGAACGCGTAGTGCTGCGGGGTGATGTCCTCGTCCGTCTCCAGGTAGTCGAGGGTCACCCCGTTGGGGACCTCGACGGGGACGAAGGGGCCGAACGGCTCGCTGACCTCCAGGCCCAGGACCTCGGCGAGGAAACGGGCCGAGGCCCGTTTGTCGTGTGCGGCGACGATGGTGTGGTTCAGCTGCACGGTCATCTGCCGGCCTCCGTTCCTACGGCACCTGCACTACACATCCACCGTACGCCGCGGGAACCTCAGCGTGCCCGCCGCGCATCCTGATGGTCATGAGTACCGACACGCTCACCGACCTGGACACCGGCCCCGCCGCCACCGGCCCTGCCGCCGCCAACACCGAGGCGGACGGCGAGGGTTGGCGCATCGCCTCCGCCTCCGTCGTGCTGCTCGCCGTCGGTGTGCTGATGGCGTACGGCTTCAACGTGTTCGAGGACCGGCACGCCGGAGCGGAGCTGGACGCCTGCCGCACGCTGCCGAACACCTGGCCGATGTACACGGCGGCCGTCGCGGGGCTGCTCGCCACCGTCGCCGCCGTGGTGCTCGCCGGACGGCGGCTGCTGCTGCCGCGCCACCCGCGCGGGCCGGTGCAGATGGCGGGGATGGTGCTGCCGGCCGCGCTGCTGCTGCTCGTCCTCCAGGCCATGATCGTGTGGTCGGTGTTCCAGCCGTTCTCGAGCGAGGCGCTCGACTGCCTGCGCTGAGCGGGACGAGGAAAGGGCCCGTGCGAGCAGTGTTGTGTGCGCTCAGTCTCAGCGCCACGCCGCCGACACGCCGCGTACACGGCGTGTCGCTGAGACTCGATCACCACTTCTCGGCCGTCGGGCCCCTTCCGTACGACGGTCAGATCGTCGCCGTGTCGATCACGAACCGGTACCGCACATCGCTGGAGACCACCCGCTCGTACGCGTCGTTGATCTCCTCCGCGCCGATCAGCTCGATCTCGGCACCGAGGCTGTGCTCCGCGCAGAAGTCCAGCATCTCCTGGGTCTCCGCGATGCCGCCGATCATGGAACCGGCGAGGGTCTTGCCGCCACCGATCACCGAGAAGAGGTTGAGGGAGATCGGCTCCTCGGGGGCGCCCACGTTCACCAGCGCGCCCCCCGCCCTCAGCAGGGACAGGTAGGCGTTGAAGTCCAGCGGGGCCGAGACCGTGGAGACGATCAGATCGAAGGTGCCGGCCAGTTCCTCGAAGGTCTTCGGGTCACTGGTGGCGTGGTAGTGGTCGGCGCCCAGCTTCAGGCCGTCGTCCTTCTTGCGCAGGGACTGCGACAGGACGGTCACCTCGGCGCCGAGCGCGTGCGCGATCTTCACGGCCATGTGGCCGAGGCCGCCCATGCCGAGGATCGCGACCTTCTTGCCGGGGCCGGCGTTCCAGCGCTTCAGCGGGGAGTACGTGGTGATGCCGGCGCACAGCAGGGGGGCGGCCACGTCCAGGGCGAGGCCGTCGGGGATGCGGACGACGAAGTTCTCGTCGACGACGATCTTCTGGGCGTAGCCGCCGTAGGTGGGCTCGCCGTCCTTGCCGATCGCGTTGTACGTGCCGACGCCGCCGCCGGTGCAGTACTGCTCCTGACCGGCCTTGCAGTTGTCGCACTCACGGCAGGAGTCGACGAGGCAGCCGACGCCGACCCGGTCGCCGACGGCGTGCCGGGTGACGCCGGGGCCGACCTCGGAGACTATGCCGGCGATCTCA
This sequence comes from Streptomyces sp. T028, assembly GCF_048159505.1. NCBI lineage: Bacteria > Bacillati > Actinomycetota > Actinomycetes > Kitasatosporales > Streptomycetaceae > Streptomyces > Streptomyces sp. T028. The sequence goes on along the minus strand of NZ_JBLRVZ010000005.1, from coordinate 60,548 downwards.
TGGCCCGGGACCATGGGGAAGATCGCCTCACCCCAGCCCTCACGGGCCTGGTGGATGTCGGAGTGACAGATACCGGCGAACTTGATGTCGATCAGGACGTCGAACTCGCCGACCGGACGGCGCTCGATCGTCGTGCGCTCCAGCGGAGCCTTGGCGGCGGGTACGGCGTACGCGGCAACGGTGGTCATGCCGGGGATCTCCTAGCGGGGGGTCTGTCGTCCCGGCCTGCCTTCCGGCCGGGCACGGCGTCCAGCCTGCCGCACCCTTGAGGATCCACCCAGGTCACGCTTCTGCGTACGTCTGCCGTGCCTACCACTGGCGGGGTCAGGATGCTGTTCGTACGACCGTGAATACTGGATGCATGGACGAACAGCCCGATTCCACCGGACCCGCCCTGGACCGGCGCGCCGAGCTGAGCGAGTTCCTGCGCACCCGGCGGGCCCGGCTCAAGCCGGAGGACGTGGGGCTGCCGGACTTCGGCCGGCACCGCAGGGTGCCCGGGCTGCGCCGCGAGGAGCTGGCGCAGCTGGCCGGAGTGTCGGTGGCGTACTACACCCGCCTGGAACAGGGCAACGGGCGGAACGTCTCGGCGGAGGTCCTCGACTCCATCGCGCGGGCGCTCAGGCTGTCGAACGCCGAGCACGCGCACCTCACGCATCTCGCGAAGCCGAAGCACAAGAAGAAGCAGGCCGCGCGCCCGCAGCAGGTGCGGGTCGCGCTGCAGCAGCTGATCGACGCGATGGACGCCGTGCCCGCGTACGTCGCCGGGCGGCGGGCGGAGATCCTCGCCTGGAACCGGATGGCGGCCGCGGTGTTCGGTGACTGGGCGGAGCTGCCGCCGGCGGAGCGGAACTGGGCGCGGTTGGTGTTCCTGAAGCCGGAGTACCGGGAGCTGTTCGTGGACTGGGAGCAGAAGGCGATCGACATCGTCTGCCTCCTGCGCATGAACGCCGGCTGCTATCCCGACGACCCGCGCCTGTCCGCCCTCGTCGGTGAACTCTCCGTCAAGAGCGAGGAGTTCCGCCGGCTGTGGGCGACCCACGACGTGAAGGAGAAGAGCCACGGCGTGAAGCATCTGCGGCATCCGCTCGTCGGCGAGCTGTTCCTCCACTTCGAGACCCTCAGGCTCGCGGACGACGGCGATCAGTCGCTGGTGACGTACCACGCGGAGCCGGGGTCTCCCTCGGCGGAGGCACTGCGGCTGCTGGCGTCGTGGGGGACGGACGCGACGCGGGCGGGCACCAGAGGGTGACGTGATCAGGCCGAGGTGATCGCCGCGAGGAAGGGGGACCAGGCGGTGGAGGTGAGGAGGAGGACGGGGCCGTGGGGGAGCTTGGAGTCCCGGACGGGGATGAGGTGGGGGATGTTGGCGGCGACTTCGACGCAGTTGCCGCCGCTTTCGTTGCTGTAGCTCGACTTCCGCCAGAGGGCGGCGCCGGGGAAGTCACTCGCGATCTCGACGCAGTGGCCGCCGTCGCCGTTGCTGTAGCTGCTCTTGAGCCAGAGCGCGTCACTCAAGTCATGCTGGGAGCTTGCCATTTCGATAGTCCTCGGCTGCTTGCTCGATGAGTTTCAGGGACGCCCTGGGATCAAGCGCTGCGGCCCTGAGCCGACCGTACGCCTTCGCGTAACAATTCACGAGAGCCGGATCATCGATCAGCTGACCGCTGTACATCCCCTCCGTGTACATAACTGGTGGAGCGTCAGCAAAGGTCAGGAACCTTGTGGTACCCATCATGAATGGGTGCGCGCCCGAGTTCCGCAGAAGCACCTGCGGAAGAGCCCGACGCCTGCACATCACCTCCACGATATGGGCGAGCTGGTCCGCCATCTCGTCCGGCGGAAGGATCGGATCCCGCAGGATTGACTCATGCAGAACCACCCAGCTCTCGGGTGACTGTCGGTCCTCGAACAGCCACGCCCGCTCGCGCCGATCAGCGACCTTGGCAGCCACATCCTCGTCGGACTCCGTGGGGTGGGCCGCCAGAATCACGGCCTTGATGTACGGCTCCAGTTGGAGTGGTCCCGGAATCAGCATCGGACCCCACTCATCGATCTCCAGCGCGCGTTTCTCCAGCTCCAGCACATCTACGAAGTACTCGGCATGGCTGCCCTTCCGCGCCTTCCGCACATCCTCGCACCGCCGCTCGAAGAACCCGTCAGTCCCCAGCACCCGATCCGCATGCCGAGCCAGATCGATCGGCATCCTCCGCTCCCCGTGCTCGATGTCGCTCAGGTACGTCTTCCCGTAGAAGCTCCCTTCGAGGAACGCATCCAGCGACAGCCCCGCCGCCTCCCTCTTCCAGCGCAACTCCTTGCCGTAGAAGGTCGGAACGCTCATCGAGCCGTCAATGTCCTTGCCCCGGGCCACCGCTCACCCTCCTCCGCCGTACGGATCACGAACGCGAAACCTCTTTCACGGTAGCCAGCGAAACATCACTCTGTGAGCGTTTCATCACAGAACGCACAGGAGAGACCCCGTGGCAACCCCCGACGACTCGATCGCCTGCGTGGAGGAACTCCGCGCGGCCCTCGCCCTGCACGGCATCACCCTGCCCTCGCTCAGGATCGACCTGGCGACGTTCGCCTCCCCCTACCGCCAGAGCCTCGTGGCACTCGGGAACTGCAACCCCGCCACCGCCCGCGAACTGGCCGCCGTCCTCAGGAAGGCCGCCGAGCGGTGACCTTCGAACTCAGCCTCCTCGCCACCCCGAAGTCCGTCCCGGAACTCCGCGACCATCTCCGCCGGCACAGTTACGACGTTCGCCTCTGCGTCAGCGAGTTGCTCACGAACGTCATCGACCACGTCGGCGAGGGCACTCCGGTCACCGTCCGCGTCACGGACACCTCGTACGGCCGTACCCGCATCGAGGTCACCGACCCCGACCCGCGTGCCCTCCCCGTCCTGCTTCGGGCCACGGCCTCCGAGGAGTCCGGAAGAGGGCTCGCCCTGCTCGACGCCCTCACACAGGGGTGGGGCGTCGAGCAGGGCGCCGGTCACAAGACGGTCTGGTGCGAAGTGGTCAGGACGACGCCGCGTTCTCCTTGACCGTGATCTTGCCCTTGCGGATCGTCGCGAGGCGCGGGGCCTTCTTCGCTATCGCGGAGTCGTGGGTGACCATGATGAAGGTCAGGCCCAGCTCCTTCCACATGCGTTCGAGGACCTCCATGATCTCGTCGCGCATGCCCTCGTCGAGGTTGCCGGTGGGCTCGTCGGCAAGGAGAACCTTCGGGTTCTTCACGAGCGCACGGGCGATCGCCACGCGCTGCTGCTGGCCGCCGGACATCTCCGACGGGAGGTGGCCGAGGCGCTCGCCGAGGCCTACGGACTTCAGGGCTTCCGCGGCCCGCTCGCGCCGCTCCTTGACCTTGACGCCCAGCGGGACGAGGGCCGTCTCGACGTTCTCCTGGGCGGTGAGCGTCGGGATGAGGTTGAAGGACTGGAAGACGAAGCCGATGTTCTCGCTGCGGACCTTCGTCAGCTTGGCCTCGGAGAGCTTCGCGAGGTCGGTGCCGTCGAGGACGACCTCGCCCTCGGAGGGGCGGTCGAGGCCGCCGAGCATCTGGAGCAGGGTGGACTTGCCGCCGCCGGTGGGACCCTGGATGACCAGGCGGTCGCCGTCGGCGATGGTCAGGTCGACGCCGTCGAGGGCGTGGACGATGTCCTTGCCGCGGGTGTAGCGCTTGGTGACGCCTCTTAGTTCGTACATGGTGGCTCCTGGGAGGGGTTCGGGGGTGGGTCGGCTCGTACGCCGTTACTCGACTCGGCGCAGTGCGTCCGCCGGGCGGAGTCTCGACGCGCGCCAGCCGCCGAACGCGCCCGCGATCAGGCCGCCCGCCACCGCCAGGCCCACCGCGATGGCCACCGTCGTCACACTGACCGGGGCCGTGAGGGCCACGTCGAGGGTCTTGGCCGCCGCGCGGCCGGGGCCACCGCCGAAGCCACCGCCGCCGGGGCCGCCCTGGCCCATGCCCCCGCCGCCACCGCCGCTGCCCAGCGAGGCCTCCAGGGTGGGGCTGACGGCGGTCACGGCGTAGGCGCCCGCGATGCCCAGCGCGATGCCCAGGGCGCCGCCGAGGAGGCCGTTGACCATGGCCTCGCCGACCACCTGGCCGGTGACCCGGCGGGACTTCCAGCCCAGGGCCTTGAGGGTGCCGAACTCACGGACCCGTCGGGAGACCGCGGAGGAGGTGAGCAGGCCGGCGACCAGGAAGGCCGCGACGAGGACCGCGATGGACAGCCACTTGCCGACGTTGGTGGCGAGGGAGGAGGCCGTGGAGAGGGAGCCGGAGACGGTGTCCGCGAGGTCGGCGGAGGTCGTCACCGTCGTACCCGAGACGTTCTTCTGGATCGACGACTTGACGCTGTCGATCTTCTGCGAGTCGGTCGCCTTGACGTAGATCGTGGTGACCTTGTTCTTCGAGTCGCTGAGGGTCTGGGCCTGGGTCAGCGGGATGTAGACGTTGGCGGCGGAGTCCCCGCTGTCGGCCGTCGCGACGCCGATCACCTTGAACTTGACGCTCTTGATGGTGACGGTCGAACCGACCTTCAGCTCCTTCTCCTTGGCGTACGCCGAGTCGACGACGGCGACCTTGGCGTTGGTCTCCGTGGTCTTGAAGGTGCGGCCGCTGGTGATCTCGGAGGAGGTCAGCGGGCCGAGCTCGGGCTCGGTGACGTCGGTGCCGTAGACGGAGTAGTTGTTGACGTCGAAGTTGGCGCCGCCGCCCTGCACCTCGCCCTGCGGCTGACCGCCGCCCTGTCCGCCGCCGGGGCCGCCCTGCTGGCCGCCCGCGCTGTCGTCCTGCTGGAACTGGCCCCGGGTGAACTGGCCGTTGATCTTGATGACCTGGAGGCTCAGCCCGCCGACCGCGTCCGAGACGCCGCTCTGCTTGCCGACCTTGGTGACGGTCGAGGTCGCCAGGGTCTGGAAGCCCTGGACCATGACCTGGTCGCTGCTCTGCTCCTCGTCGGAGTCGTTGTCCTGCGCGTCGAACTGGAAGCGCGGGCGGTCCGAGGCGCTCGCGGTGGGCGAGGCTGCCTTGGTGACCGTCATGTCCGTACCCAGGCCGTACAGGCTCTGCAGGACCTTGTCCTGGGCCTTCCCCATGCCGGAGGACACGGAGGAGACCACGATGACCAGCGCGATGCCCAGCGCGAGTCCGGAGGCGACGACGAGGGCCGCCTTTCTGCGGCGGCGCAGCTCGCGCCTCAGGTAGGTGAAGAACATGGCCGCAAGCTAGATACGGCGTGTGATGACTCCATAAGGCAGAAATAAGAGAAGCATGAGAAGGCTGTGGTTGACCCCGGAAACACCGATGCCGCCCCTGGGGGCGGCATCGGAAAACTGTGGACTGACCAGGGATCAGCTGAATGATCCGACGATCAGATGGCCGAACCGGCCTTCCACTGGGCCCAGTCCATGTTCCAGCCGTTGAGGCCGTTGTCCGGGGACACCGTCTTGTCGCCGGTGTTCTGGACGACCACGACGTCACCGATGATCGAGTTGTTGTAGAACCACGCGCCGGGCGTGCTCGAGTCGTTGGCGCCCTTGGTGTCGGAGAGGCCCACGCAGCCGTGGCTGGTGTTCACCGCGCCGAAGATCGACTTGGCGCCCCAGTAGTTGCCGTGCACGAAGGTGCCGGAGGTGGTCAGGCGCATGGCGTGCGGGACGTCCTTGATGTCGTACTCGCCCTTGCCGTCGGAGTCGGTGAAGCCGACCGTCGCGCCGTTCATCCGGGTCTCCTTGAACTTCTCGGAGATCACCATCTGGCCTTCGTACGTCTTGTTGTCGGGCGAACCGGCGGAGATCGGGATGGTCTTGATGACCTTGCCGTCCTGCGTGACCTTCATCTGCTTGGTCTGCGCGTCGACGGTGGTGACCTGGTTGCGGCCGATCTTGAAGGTGACCGTCTTCTGCTGGACGCCGACGACACCGTCGGAGCCCTCGACACCGTCGAGCGCCAGCTTCAGCGTGACGGTGGAGTTCTCCTGCCAGTAGTCGTTGGGACGGCAGTCCATGCGGACGGTGGAGAACCAGTGGCAGACGACCTCCTGGCCGCTGCTGGAGGTGACGGTGATGCCCTTCTGCACGTCCGCCTTGTTGGTGATCTCCTTGTTGAAGTTGATCGAGACGGGCATGCCGACGCCGACGGTCGAGCCGTCCTCCGGCGTGAAGTTGGCTATGAAGCTGTTGTCAGGGGAGACCGTGGTGAAGGACGCGTTCTCGTGGGCCTCGAGGCCCTTGGAGTCCTTGGCGCTGGCCGCGACCTTGTAGGTGGTCGAGCGCTCCAGCTGGACGCTGGGCTTCCAGCTGGTCTTGTCGGCCGAGAGCGTGCCCTCGACGGCGGTGCCGTCGGCGGTGGTCATCGTCACCTCGGTGAGCGTGCCCTTGCTCACCGTGACGGCCGCCGAGTTGTTGATGGAGGCGTTGTTCGAGCCGTCCGCGGGCGTGATCTTGATCTGCGCCTCGGAGGACTTCTTCGCCGCCGCCTCGTCGGCCTTGGCCTGCGAGGAGCTGTTGTTGCCGTCATCCGAGGCGCTGCTGTCGCCGCTGGAACACGCGGTGAGCATGAGCACACCGCCGAGCAGTGCGGACGCGGTCATCAGACCTCGGCGCCGCCTACTGTCCGTCATCACACGCTTCTCCATCGTTGCCGATTCCCTGAAACCCCGAGAGTCCCCGTTAAAGAACTTAAACGCTGCGACCGGTTCGTCCCGTTCCACATTCGCCGAATGTGTGGGGCACGCCACGTCCACGCGGGCGGTGGGCCCGCTCGGGACGGGTGGTGCGGCTGTCGTTCCGTGCGCCTGTTGAGACGACGAAACCCGGGTGGGCGGTTGCCGTCCGAGGTTGACGAATTCCCCGGGACGCTCAGCCGATGCCGGCTCCGGCCCCTTCGCCGTCGTCGTCGCCCGCGTCGTCGCCATCATCGTCGTACGGACCCCACTCCGGCGAGTCCGGGTCGTAGTCGATCTGTTCGGTGGACCAGGAGGCCTGTTGGAGCTCCACCCCGGGCACACCGCTGACCAGGTCGAACGGATCCACGAGAGAGGCGAGGGCCTCCGCGGTGTCTTCCGTCACAGCGCTCCGCGCATGGACGCGCTCGGCGTCCGGGAGTTCGGGGTCGTCCTCGATCCCGGCGACCGCGGCCCGCGTCAGCCCGTCCGGGTCGTGGACTTCCACCACAAGATCCACCCGAATCCGTACAAACTGTGATGTCTCCTCAGCGCTCATGCCCGGAGCGTACGGCTCACAGCTCCCGCAACTTTCCCGCGACCCGCGCCTTTCACTAGCATCGGGTCCCAGGGCCAATTCGCCAGCGCCACAAGGGGATCGATATCCGGTGTCATCCGCTCGCCGTCCGTTGCTGACCGCCACCGCCGCGGGCACCCTCCTGGGCGCCCTGTGGTTCGTCCCGTCCGCCAACGCGTCCCAGGACGCCCCGGCCAGAACCGAGACGACGACGCAGGTCACGACCCAGGCGCGGGCCGCGTCCACGACCACCGCGACGAACGTGACCAACGCGCGGACCACCTCCGACGACGGCACCCGACTCGCCGACACCGGAAGCTTCGACACCACCCCGTACGTGATCGGCGGAACCACACTGCTCGCCCTGGGCGCCGGTTTCGTCGTCTATTCGGTGCGCCGGGAACGCCTCGGATTTTGAATCGACTTGACTGTTCTTTGACAGGCGTTTCATAGTCCGCCCATGAAGAGATCATCGGGGGCGCGGCTGTGCTCCACCGCCGCGATCGGCGCACTGTCACTCGCCCTGCTCACTGGCTGCTCGTCGGACGACGGATCGAAGGACTCCGGGAACTCCGGAAGCTCCGGGAACTCCAAGGGTTCGTCCTCGTCGTCCTCGTCCAACGCGGACGCGAAGGCGCTGACCTCGGCCGAGCTGGAGAAGCTGCTGCTCGCGCAGGGCGAGGTCAAGGGCTACACGGTGGCCGACGGGGACGACACGCTCCCCAAGTCCAAGTCCGTCGTGAAGGTGGACAAGGAGGAGTGCGCCCCGCTGGCCTGGGCCACGGCCGCCCTCGCGCCGGGTGACACGGACGCGAACGCGAGCAACACCGTCTCGGCGGACAAGGCCTCGGACGCGCCGACCTCCCTGGACGAGGTCAGCGACGCCGACATCGAGGACGCGTTCAACATCACCCTGACGTTCGTGGGCCTGTCCTCCTACGACGGCGACGGCGCCCAGAAGGCCATGAAGGCCGTGTCCGACGGCGTCGAGGCCTGCCCCGGCGGGTTCGGACTGCAGGCCGACAGCCAGAAGTCCAAGATCACCAAGGTCGCCTCGGAGAAGGGCACCGGGGGCGGTGACGAGGCGGTGGCGTTCTCCGAGGGCATCGACATGGACGGCGAGGGCACGGCCACCTTCCACGCCGAGGTGATCCGCAAGGGCAACAGCGTCGCCACGTTCTACACGGTGAACTTCGCCGCGCTCGGCTCCGGCGGCGACATGGGCCCGGTCCCGGCGGCCGTGATCACGGCCCAGCTCGGCAAGCTCAAGTAACCCGGACACCGCACAGGGCCCTGCCGTGACGGCAGGGCCCAACCGCGCTACCTCAGCGGCCCGGTGACGGTCTCCGCCGCCGCGACCAGCCGTCCCTCGCGCACGAACGCGTCGGCCGCCGCGAGGTCGGGCGCCAGGAACCGGTCGGGACCGGGCCCCGCGACACCGGCCTTCCGTACGGCGTCCAGGACCGCGCGGGTCGCGGGCGCCGGGGTGAGCCCCTCACGGAGCTCGATGCCGCGTGTGGCGGCGTACAGCTCGACGGCGATGACGCGCGTGAGGTTGTCGACGGCCGTGCGCAGCTTGCGCGCCGCCGACCAGCCCATCGACACATGGTCCTCCTGCATCGCGGAGGACGGGATCGAGTCCGCCGACGCCGGTACGGCGAGCCTCTTCAGCTCGCTGACCAGAGCGGCCTGTGTGTACTGGGCGATCATCAGGCCGGAGTCGACTCCGGCGTCGTCGGCGAGGAACGGCGGCAGGCCGTGGCTGCGGTTCTTGTCCAGCAGCCGGTCGGTGCGCCGCTCGGCGATGGAGGCGAGGTCGGCGACGGCGATCGCGAGGAAGTCCAGGACGTATGCCACCGGGGCGCCGTGGAAGTTGCCGTTGGACTCCACGCGCCCGTCGGGCAGTACGACGGGGTTGTCGACGGCCGAGGCCAGTTCCCGTTCGGCGACCAGCCGGGCGTGGGCCATCGTGTCGCGGCCGGCGCCGGCGACCTGCGGGGCGCAGCGCACCGAGTAGGCGTCCTGGACGCGGGGGGCGTCGTCCTGGTGGTGCCCGGTGAGCTCGGAGCCCGTGAGGACGGCGAGCATGTTGGCGGCGGAGTCGCCCTGGCCCGGGTGCGGGCGGATGGCGTGCAGCTCGGGGGCGAGGACCTTGTCCGTGCCGAGCAGGGCCTCCAGGCTGAGGGCGGCGGTGATGTCGGCGGACTTGTAGAGCCGCTCCAGGTCGGCGAGGGCCATGATCAGCATGCCGAGCATGCCGTCGGTGCCGTTGAGGAGGGCGAGGCCCTCCTTCTCGCGCAGCTCGACCGGGTCGATGCCGGCCTCGGCGAGCAGTTCGGCGGCCGGGCGCACGACCCCGTCCGGGCCCTCCGCCTCTCCCTCGCCCATCAGCGTGAGGGCGCAGTGGGACAGGGGCGCGAGGTCGCCGGAGCAGCCGAGGGAGCCGTACTCGTGGACGACGGGGGTGATCCCGGCGTTCAGGATGTCGGCCATGGTCTGCGCGACCTCGGGCCGTACGCCGGTGTGGCCGGAGCAGACGGTCTTCAGTCGCAGGAACATCAGCGCGCGGACGACCTCGCGTTCGACGCGCGGGCCCATGCCGGCGGCGTGCGAGCGGACGATGTTGCGCTGGAGCTGCGCGCGCAGTTCCTGGCTGATGTGCCGGGTGGCGAGGGCGCCGAACCCGGTGGAGACGCCGTAGACCGGGTCGGGCTTGGCCGCGAGGGCGTCCACGATCCCGCGGGCCGCGGCGAGGGCCGCCACCGCCTCCCCGGAGAGCTCGACGCGGGCCCCGCCGCGCGCCACGGCGAGTACGTCGGACGCGGTCGCCCCGGACGTCCCCACCACCACAGTGTGCATATCCATATTCAGGAGCGTACGCAGTGAAGACGAGGATGTCACCAGTGGGGGTGCGGTTCGCCCCTTACCGAATGCGTCACAGTCGGGCTGGGGGGCGACGGGCGGGGGTGGGTGTTTCTTGGCCGCGTTTGCGGGGTGCCTCCCCCACTCTCGGCTTCGCTCGAGCGGGGGGACCCCCACCGCCCACCCGTGCCGCCCCAGCGGCACGACTGCCCGCAGCTGCGGAGCAGGACTGCCCGCAGCTGCGGAGCCGGGGGCGCTCAGGGCCGGCCACGGAAGCTGCGGCGCTCGGCCGCCGGCCGCTCCCGCGGCGGCTGGTCGGCCAGGCGTACGACGGGATCGTCGGGGCCCGCGCGACCCGCGACCACCGGGCGGGCGGCCCGTACGGCCTTGGCGCGGTACTGGGCGGCGTCGGCGAGCCGGAAGAGCCGGCGGGCGGTGCGGACGGGCCCGATGGGATCGCCGGTGGAGGCGACCCCGCACGCCACTCCCTCCCCCAGCTCCAGCTCACCGGCGCGCCGGCACAACTCGTCGGCCACCTTCACCACCTCGTCGGCGCCCGGTCCGGCCGTGAGCAGACAGAACTCGTCCCCGCCGAGCCGCGCGGCCAGCGCCCCCGGCAGCATGGCCCCGCACAGCGACAGCACCGACCCGAACCGCTCCAGCAGCCGGTCGCCCACCGCGTGCCCCCGGGTGTCGTTGACCCGCTTGAGCCCGTTCAGGTCACAGACGACCAGACTCACGACGACTCCCCGCACACGGTGCTGCTCGACCGCCTCCTCCAGGCGTACGTCGACGGCGCGGCGGTTGGCGAGGCCGGTGAGGGCGTCGGTGAAGGCGAGGCGGCGAGCCTCCTCCAGCCGCTCGGTCTGGGCGAGCCCCGCAGCGACGACGGCCGCGAGGACGGTCGCGAAGTCGGCGTCGGCGCGGTCGAAGACGGGGGTGCCGGAGGATCGGGCCACATACAGCTCACCCCAGGCGCGCCCGTGCAGCACGATCGGCGCGACGACACACGAACCGCGCCCCCTGCGGCGCAGGGCGGCGACCCTCTGATGGCAGTACCCGGGCCGCCCCCGCGCCGCGCCCTCCGCCGTCTCCACCCAGGCGTTGGGCTCGCCGCCGGACACCCAGCGCTCGTGCAGGAACTCGGTGATCTCGGGGAACTGGTGCACCGGATAGGCCTCGGCCTCCGGGAACTCCTCCTCGTCGGCGGCCCGGTCCCCGACGTTCACCAGGACCCGCAGCTGCCCCAGATCCCGCTCCCACACCGACAGCGCGGCGAACCCCCCGGACAGCGCCCGGCACGCCCCGAACGCCGCCGCCCGCCACGACTCCCGGGGCGTGTGCGCGGCAGCCATCCCCTGAGCCAACGCCACGACGGCCACAAGGCGCCTGTCCTCACCCATAACCCCAGGTTAGGAACATTTAAGGCGAAAGGGGATACGGGAGGGCGCTTAGAGTGATTACCCGCGAGCTGCGGGCAATCGTGCCGCTGGGGCGGCACGGGTGGGCGCAGCGGCACCCCGCAAACGCGGGCAAGCAACACCCACCCCCGGCCAACACCAGCGAGCTCACTCCCCCGGCCACCGAGCCGCCCGCTTCTCGTTGAACGCCGCCACCCCCTCCGCCCGGTCCCCCGAAAACGCCGTGGTCCGCCACGCAGCGTCCTCCACCTCCAGCCCCGCCCGCAGATCCAGCCCCAGCCCCACCCGCAACGCCCGCTTGGCCGCCCGCAACCCCACCGGCGAGTTCCCCGCGATCCGCGCCGCCATCGCCAGCGCCTCCTCCCGGTCCCGCCCCTCCTCCACCAGCACATCCACCAACCCCAGCTCCCGCGCCTCCCCGGCCTCCACCCGCCGCGCCGTAAAGATCAGCTCGGCCGCCCGCGCCGCCCCCACCCGGCGCGGCAGCAACTGCGTACCGCCCCCGCCCGGAATCACCCCCACCGACACCTCCGGCAGCCCCACCACCGCCGTGGGATCCGCCACGATCACATCGCACGCGAGCGCCAGCTCGTACCCCCCGCCCAGCGCGAACCCGTGCACCGCCGCCACTGTCGGCATCGGCAGCTCCAGTACACCGGTGTACGCCCCGCGCGTGACCGGCCGCTGCCGCCGCAGGTCGTCGTCACTGAAGGAGTTCCGCTCCTTGAGATCGGCACCGACACAGAACGCCCGCTCGTGTGTCGAGGCCAGTACGACGGCCCGTACGTCCCGGTCGTCGCCCAGCGCCGTGCACGCCGCGGTGAGGGACCTGGCCATCTCGGTGGACATGGCGTTCATGGCCTTGGGCCGGTCGAGGACCAGCTCCGCGACATGACCGCCGTCCCCGTGCCGCCGTACCAGGACGAACTCCCCGAACCGCTGCTCCTCGCCCATGACTTCCTCCGAGACATCCGAGTTAACGCCGGTTAACACCTCTCCACGCGAGATCATCCCAGCCCCCGGCCCGAGAGAAAAGGCCAAGCGGTCCGGGCCCGGTTCCCCCTGGGACACCTGTCCAATCCCCACACCAGGGACCGCCCACCCGTTCGAGTGACATCTCACCCAACTCCTCCCCGACCGCTCATGGGAGCGCATAACGTGCGTCCGCCCCGGTGCATCGGGGGCGCGACCGCACCGGGAGGGAACGCGATGACCAGCACACCGGTGGACGACACCCAGCCGCTGCCCACCCGGCTCTGGACGGCTCCGCGCGGCCGGCACCGCCGTCCCCGCCCCCGCAAGGCGCTGTTCGCCGCGGGCGGCCTGGCGCTCGCCGCCGGGGTGCTGAGCCTGGTCCGGATGTCGTCCGACCCGGCCGGCGTCACCGGCATCGGCACCGCGGACGCGGAACCCCACGCGGACCCCGTCACCAGCGCCGACACCGCCACGGACCGCGCGGCCAACGCCGGCGCCACCGTCGCGGCCACCCCGACCGCGCCCTCCGCCATGGGCGTGGCGAGCACCGAGCCGACCCCCGAATCCAGCCGCGTCCCCGGCACCCCTGGCGCCCCCACGTCGGTCGCCCTCGCCCCGGGCGCCTCCTACACACCGGCCGCTCCGCACACCCGGGCCCCCGCGCCGAGCCGCACCGCCGCGGTCCAGCCGACACCGACCCCGCCCCCGGCCGCCCCCGCACCGACGGTCACCGCCTCCCGGGCCCCCGCCCCGCCACAGCCCGGGCAGACCCCTCAGCCGGGCGTCTGCGTCCCCGTCGTAGGCCTGTGCGTGGACGCGCTGAACGTGCCGTCAGCGCTGTGAACCCGGAGGTCAGCCGGACGGGTCCTGGCGGCGGGTCAGCAGCCAGGGCTCGACCACGCCGAGGCCGCGGACCGGGCGCTGCCACATCGGCTGGAGCGCGAAGCGGTACTTCGGCGGCTCCTCGCCCTCCTTCTCCGCCGCCGCGGCCTCCTCCGCGGCCTCCGCCTCCGAGGCCGGCGCGTCCCCTGTGCGGATCAGCTCCTCGGCGAACGCGCTGTCGACGAGCACGGCGTCCCGGGGCGCTATCGACGTCAGCCGCGAGGCGAGGTTCACCGTCGTACCGAAGACATCGCCCATCCGGGTCGTGACCGTGCCGAAGGCCATCCCGACCCTCAGCTCGGGCATCGTCTCGTCGTTGCTCATCGTCTCGACCAGCAGCAACGCGATCTCGGCGGCGGTGCCCGCGTCGTCCGCCGCGTACAGCACCTCGTCGCCGAGGGTCTTGATCAGCCGTCCGCCGCGGGCCGCCACCAGGTCGGCCGAGGTGGTCTCGAAGGCCTCGACGAGCTCGCCGAGCTCCTCCTCCTCCATCCGGCGGGTCAGCCGGGTGAAGCCGACCAGGTCGGCGAAGCAGACGGCGAGCCGCCGGGCCACCATCTCCTCGTCGTCCGCGGCCTGCACGACCCGTCCCGCGGACGCGGCGAGCTGACGGCGCCAGACGTAGACGAGGAACTCCTCCAGCTCGGGCAGCAGCAGTTCGACGATCGGATAGGTGACCTCGGTGCGGGTCATCCCGGGCTCGGGCGGCTCGGTCAGGCCCTCCAGGAAGGAGTCGATCTGCCACTCAGCCAACCGGGCGGTGGTCTGGCCCGTGGACCGAGCCACCTGCACCGCCATCGCCTCGCTCAGCAGCCCCGCCTCGACCAGACCGGCGAGCCGACGCAGCGCCAGCACATCGGCCTCGGTGAGCGCCTTGGCCTGCCCGATGTCGGCGAAGCCCATCGCCCGCCAGAAACGGGACGCCAGCTCCATGGAGATACCGGCGCTGCGGGCCGTCTGAAACGGGGTGTAGCGCCGCTCGGCGCCGAGGATGAGCTGTTCGAGGCGCAGCGCGAGCGGGTTGCCCTCGCCGGGATCGTCGGCGTGGGGGTCCACCCGGCGTTCCGCGCCCGCCCCGGAGCCCGTGTCGTCGACGGTCACGCCTGCTGCCCTTCCGATCTTCCGCGGTCAGGTATCGACCGGCCTCAACTCTACGGCAGTGTGCGGTAGCTCACGCCCGTGGAGCCGACGTTAAGTCCCGTGCGGCTGTATGGCACCCGGCGTTTGTGCCGGCCCTGGGCTGAAAACACCTACGCAGGCCTCAAGTGGACGATGTCCCCCGCCCCCACCGGCTCCTGCACCCCGTCCCTGGTGGCGATCACCAGTCTCCCGTCCCCGTCCACGGCCACCGCCTCCCCCACCACCGACCGGTCCCCCGGCAGCTCGGCCCGCACCTCGCGCCCCAGGGTCGCGCAGCCCGCCGCGTACGCCTCCTGCAGCCCGCTCGCCGCCGGGTCGCCGCCCGCCGACCGCCAGCGGCCGTACCACTCCTCCAGCGAGCGCAGGACGGCCCGCAGCAGCGGGTCGCGGTCCGTGTTCACGGCTCCGGCCAGGGCCAGCGAGCCCGCCTGGGGAACCGGCAGCTCGTCCGCGCGCAGGGTGACGTTGATGCCGACGCCGACGACCACGGCGTCCTCCCCGGCCCGCTCGGCGAGGATCCCGCCGGCCTTGCGCTCCTGGCCGTCCACGGTCACCAGCAGGTCGTTGGGCCACTTGAGTGCCGTGTCCACGCCGGCCGCGCGCGCCAGGCCGGTGGCGACGGCGACGCCGGTCAGCAGCGGCAGCCAGCCCCAGCGGGCGACGGGGACCTCGGCCGGCCGGAGCAGGACGGAGAAGAACAGGCCGGAGCGCGGGGGCGCCGTCCACTGCCGGTCCAGGCGGCCGCGCCCGGAGGTCTGCTCCTCGGCCACCAGCACAGCCCCCTCGGCCGCCTTCCCCGCCACGGCACGGGCCACGAGGTCGGAGTTGGTGGACCCGGTGCGCTGGACGACCTCCAGGTCGCCGTAGAAGCCGCCGCCATGGGCCAGCGCCCGGCGCAGGGCAGTGGCGTTGAGGGGTGGCCGGTCGAGGTCGGACCAGCGGCTGCCGTTCGCGTCTGAGGCATCTCGGGGCGTCATGCAAGCCACCCTAGGTGTGTGAAACGCCGCACTGCTGATTGGTAGGCGCACCACTACTCTACGGATGAGTAACCGTCCCCCCTTTTGAGCAGGCAGGGAGCCGCATCCCGATGTCCGAGCCGGAAGAGCGTCAAGAGATCGACATCCACACCACCGCCGGCAAGCTCGCGGATCTCCAGCGCCGCATCGAGGAAGCGACGCACGCCGGCTCCGCACGCGCCGTGGAGAAGCAGCACGCCAAGGGCAAGCTGACGGCCCGTGAGCGCATCGAACTCCTCCTCGACGAGGGCTCGTTCGTCGAGCTCGACGAGTTCACCCGGCACCGCTCCACCAACTTCGGCCTGGAGAAGAACCGCCCCTACGGCGACGGAGTCGTCACCGGCTACGGCACGGTCGACGGCCGCCCGGTGGCCGTGTTCTCCCAGGACTTCACCGTCTTCGGCGGCGCGCTGGGCGAGGTCTACGGCCAGAAGATCGTCAAGGTGATGGACTTCGCGCTGAAGACCGGCTGCCCGGTCATCGGCATCAACGACTCCGGCGGCGCCCGTATCCAGGAGGGCGTGGCGTCCCTCGGGGCGTACGGCGAGATCTTCCGCCGCAACACGCACGCTTCCGGTGTCATCCCGCAGATCAGCCTGGTCGTCGGCCCCTGCGCGGGCGGGGCCGTGTACTCCCCGGCGATCACCGACTTCACGGTGATGGTCGACCAGACGTCCCACATGTTCATCACCGGTCCGGACGTCATCAAGACGGTCACCGGTGAGGACGTCGGCTTCGAGGAGCTGGGCGGGGCCCGCACCCACAACTCCGTGTCCGGCGTGGCCCATCACATGGCGGGCGACGAGAAGGACGCGATCGAGTACATCAAGCAGCTGCTGTCGTACCTGCCGTCCAACAACCTCTCCGAGGCCCCGGTCTTCCCCGAGGAGGCCGACCTCGCGCTCACCGCCGAGGACCGGGAGCTGGACGCCCTCGTCCCGGACAGCGCCAACCAGCCGTACGACATGCACACGGTGATCGAACACGTCCTGGACGACGCCGAGTTCTTCGAGACGCAGCCGCTGTACGCGCCGAACATCCTCACCGGCTACGGCCGCGTCGAGGGCCACCCGGTCGGGATCGTCGCCAACCAGCCGATGCAGTTCGCCGGCTGCCTCGACATCAAGGCGTCCGAGAAGGCCGCCCGCTTCGTGCGCACCTGCGACGCCTTCAACATCCCCGTCATCACCTTCGTCGACGTCCCCGGCTTCCTGCCCGGCGTCGACCAGGAGCACGACGGCATCATCCGCCGCGGCGCCAAGCTGATCTACGCCTACGCCGAGGCGACCGTCCCGCTGATCACCGTGATCACCCGCAAGGCCTTCGGCGGCGCCTACGACGTCATGGGCTCCAAGCACCTCGGCGCCGACCTCAACCTGGCCTGGCCCACCGCCCAGATCGCCGTGATGGGCGCCCAGGGCGCGGTCAACATCCTGCACCGGCGCACCCTCGCCGAGGCGGAGGCGAACGGCGAGGACCTGGACGCGGTGCGTGCCCGCCTGATCCAGGAGTACGAGGACACCCTCCTCAACCCCTACATCGCGGCCGAACGCGGCTACATCGACTCCGTGATCATGCCGTCCGACACCCGGCACCACATCGTCCGCGGCCTGCGTCAGCTGCGCACCAAGCGGGAATCCCTCCCCCCGAAGAAGCACGGCAACATCCCCCTCTAAGGAGCCGCTGTGACGATCAAGGTCGTACGGGGCAACCCGACCCCCGAGGAGCTGGCCGCCGCCCTGGCGGTGGTCCGAGCCCGCGCCGCGGCGGCAGCGACCGCACCGTCCGGCGCGGAGGGCCCGAGGGACGCGTGGTCCGACCCGGCGAGGATCGCGGCCCGCCGCGTCCCCCAGCCGGGCCAGGCCTCGTGGACCCGCACGTACTGGCCAGCGTGACCGGAGGTCTTTCAGGGGCGCGGGGCTGCATCAATATGCGGTTCCGCCGCGTGAGCGCACGGCAGAACAACTCACGGCGCCAATTTGAGTACCCCTACTCAGGCGCACCCCACCGGCCAAGCCCCACGCTGGTGACATGCTGTGGTCAGACCCGAAGAACGAGCCGCCCAAGGAACTCCGCGACATGCAGGAGTCCCTCGGGCGGCTCGGTTTCTTCCTCGCCCTGGCCATGGTGGTGGCAATGATCGTGCTGGGCCTACGCTGAGCCCATGCGCAGACTCGTCCTCGCCTCCCAGTCCCCCGCCCGACTGAACCTCCTCCGCCAGGCCGGTCTCGCGCCGGAGGTCGTCGTCAGCGGTGTCGACGAGGACGCCGTCACCGCCCAGACCCCCGCCGACCTGGCCCTCGCCCTCGCCGAGGCGAAGGCCTCCGTCGTGGCGGCGAAGCCGGAGGTCAAGGGCGCCCTGGTGATCGGCTGCGACTCGGTCCTCGACCTGGACGGCGAGGCGCTGGGCAAGCCCGCCGACGCCACAGAGGCCACGGCCCGCTGGAAGGCGATGCGCGGCCGGGCGGGCACACTCCAGACCGGCCACTGCGTCTACGACACCCTCAGCGGGCGCTACGCCTCGGCGATCGCCTCCACGGTGGTCCGCTTCGGCGAGCCCAGCGACGAGGAGATCGCGGCGTACGTCGCCTCGGGCGAGCCCCTCCAGGTGGCGGGGGCGTTCACGCTGGACGGCCGTTCGGCGCCGTTCATCGACGGCATCGACGGCGACCACGGCAACGTCATCGGCATCAGCCTGCCGCTGGTCCGCAAGCTGCTGGGTCAACTGGGCGTGGGCATCACGGAACTGTGGGCGCCGCGGGAGGCGTGACCGGCGAGCCGTCACCGTCGTCGCCGGGTTCCCCCGGGCCGCCGCCGTCCCGGGGCTCCTCCACGGCGGGCCCCGGCTGGGCGTCGTACGTCATCAGGAGCAGGACGATCAGCCCGAGCACCACGACCATGTACACGAACTGCGGCCGGCCGAGCAGCCCCCAGGCGAACGCGCCGAGCAGGCCGTGCACCACGGCCGCGCTGATCAGCAGGATCCGGCCGAACAGGCCGGGGGCGCGGTTGCGTACGGCGATCAGCAGGGCGACCAGACCGCAGGCCGCGAAGTAGAGGCCGAAGACGATCCCGCCGACCTTCGAGGAGGTCGACATGACGTCCGGGTCGATGCCGGCCATGGACATGTTCTGCGCGTCGGCCATGACCCCCAGGGCCCAGTTCAGCAGAGCGATGCCGAACCCCTCCGCGAACAGCAGCAGAGCCACGATCGACGCCACCGGTCTTCGCACCACCGGTCCCCACCCACTTTCGCCTTCGCTCGATCCAGAGCCGAGCGGAGTTTCAGTTACCCCAAGTACGTTCGAAACATCGTGAACGCTACTAACGGGTAAACCCGGGGACAAGGGTTCGGCGCGGGGCAAAGAATCGTTGGGCCATTCGTAGGGACTCCACAAAGAAACGGAGTGGGCCGCAGCACGCTCTCACAGAGACCTTGACCACATGAGCGGGCTAGGGTTGCCGGGTGGAGTGCTGCGTACGGCGGTACTACAAGGGATTTCACGGTCGAGTGAGCCTGGCATCACGCTCCGTGTGGGCAAGCTCACCTTTGGGGACGGGTCGATGTGTCGTGTCGGCAGTCCCTAAACTCGGCTTGTTTCAAGGAGGGAGCCTCAATCGTGCGCAAGGTGCTCATCGCCAACCGTGGCGAAATCGCAGTCCGCGTGGCCCGGGCGTGCCGGGATGCCGGTATCGCCAGTGTGGCCGTGTACGCCGACCCGGACCGGGACGCTCTGCACGTGCGTGCCGCGGACGAGGCGTTCGCCCTGGGCGGTGAGACTCCGGCGACCAGTTACCTGGACATGGACAAAGTACTCAACGCGGCCCGTGAGTCCGGCGCGGACGCCATCCACCCGGGATACGGCTTCCTCTCCGAGAACGCCGACTTCGCCCAGGCGGTCCTGGACGCGGGTCTGATCTGGATCGGCCCGCCGCCGCAGGCGATCCGCGACCTCGGCGACAAGGTCGCCGCCCGTCACATCGCGCAGCGCGCGGGTGCCCCCCTGGTGGCGGGCACGCCCGACCCGGTGAGCGGTTCCGAGGAGGTCGTCGCCTTCGCACAGGAGCACGGGCTGCCGATCGCGATCAAGGCCGCCTTCGGTGGCGGTGGCCGCGGTCTGAAGGTGGCCCGGACCCTGGAAGAGGTCCCCGAGCTGTACGAGTCGGCCGTCCGTGAGGCCGTCGCCGCCTTCGGTCGCGGTGAGTGCTTCGTGGAGCGCTACCTCGACAAGCCGCGTCACGTGGAGACCCAGTGCCTGGCCGACTCCCACGGCAACGTGGTCGTCGTCTCGACCCGCGACTGCTCCCTCCAGCGCCGCCACCAGAAGCTGGTGGAGGAGGCCCCGGCCCCCTTCCTCTCCGACGAGCAGGTCGCCGAGCTGTACTCCTCCTCCAAGGCGATCCTGAAGGAGGCCGGTTACGTCGGCGCCGGCACGGTGGAGTTCCTCGTCGGCCTCGACGGCACGATCTCCTTCCTTGAGGTCAACACCCGGCTGCAGGTCGAGCACCCGGTGACCGAGGAGATCGCCGGCGTCGACCTGGTGCGCGAGATGTTCCGCATCGCCGACGGTGAGGCCCTCGGCTACGACGACCCGCCGCTGCGCGGTCACTCCATCGAGTTCCGCATCAACGGCGAGGACCCGGGCCGCGGCTTCCTCCCGGCCCCCGGCACGGTCACCGCCTTCACCCCGCCCACCGGCCCGGGCGTCCGCCTGGACGCCGGCGTGGAGTCCGGCAGCGTGATCGGCCCGGCCTGGGACTCCCTGCTGGCCAAGCTGATCGTCACCGGCGCCACCCGTGAGCAGGCCCTGCAGCGCGCGGCCCGCGCCCTGGAGGAGTTCCAGGTCGAGGGCATGGCCACCGCCATCCCCTTCCACCGCGCGGTCGTCACCGACCCGGCGTTCGCCCCCGAACTCACCGGTTCCGAGGAGCCGTTCACGGTCCACACCCGCTGGATCGAGACCGAGTTCGTCAACGACATCAAGCCCTTCGCCGCCGGCACCGACGCCGAGGCGGAGGAGGACGACAAGGACCGCGAGACGATCGTCGTCGAGGTCGGCGGCAAGCGCCTGGAGGTCTCCCTCCCCGCCAGCCTGGGCATGACCCTGGCCCGCACCGGCCTCGCCGCCGGCGCCAAGCCCAAGCGCCGCGCCGCCAAGAAGTCCGGCCCGGTCGCCTCCGGCGACACCCTCGCCTCCCCGATGCAGGGCACGATCGTCAAGGTCGCGGTCGAGGAGGGCCAGGAGGTCAAGGAGGGCGACCTGATCGTCGTACTCGAAGCGATGAAGATGGAACAGCCCCTCAACGCCCACCGCTCCGGCACGGTCAAGGGCCTGGCGGCCGAGGTGGGCGCCTCGATCACCTCAGGCGCCCCGATCTGCGAAATCAAGGACTGACGGTCAGTTCCTGAGAAGGTTCCCCGCCCCCACCTGAAGGGGCGCGGGGCCTTTTCGATATGCGGCTCCGCCGCGTGGGCGCGATCAGCCACAACGAACCGGCACCCGCCCGCAAAGGCGAACCCCTACGACGCCAAGGCGCCCCCGCCCCGCCAAACCGCCGGCAGGCGAACCGCGGCGAAGCCGAAGCCGATGCCAAGCATCAGGAACGTCGCGACGGTAAGCGGCATGATCCCACCCGCATACCCGACGACATTCAGCGGCATCGAAAGAATCAGCACCCACGCGGCCCACGCCGGAACCACGCGCCCCCGCAGCAGGGCAACGCCCAGCAAAATCGCGCCGACGACGTGCGCGACGACGAAGTAGAGCGTGGGAACGCCGGTCACGGCCAGCGCGTACGTACCGTCCCCGAGCCTGACCAGGGTCTCCTGGCTCACGCCGTTGTCGAGTCCGCCGAGGACGACGATGTCCATGGACGGTGTCGAGGCGATCGCCAGCAGCCCTGTGCCGAAGACGGCCCCGCCCCACAGCCCGAGCTTCGGTGAGCACCGTACGGCGACCAGCCCGACGACGACCGTGCCGGCGACGAGAAGGATCGAGCCGACGATCCAGAACCACTGGACGAGCTCGGCGGTCCCCCGGTGCTCGGCGATGTCGCGGACGATCTCCTTGTTGGAGCTGTTGCTGGTGTACGGGGTGAGGGCCATGCCGACGGCGAGCAGCACCGGCCCGAGGGCGGCGGTGCCGACCGCGAGAAGTCGGGCGGGGCCGTCCGCGGTGCCCGTGTCCGCGGCGGAGGTGTCAGGGCGTGACGGTGTCGTGGTCATGGGTTCCCCCTTGCCGACCGGCCCCGCGCGCGGGGGCGTCCTACGTCAGTGAAGCGGCCGGGGCGGGGCGGTGACCATCCGTCAATTCTGACCGGTCGCGACATGTCGCGTGTACGGCGGTTCAGTCGAGCATTCCCAGTTCACGGCCCCGGTGCAGCAGGGCGGCGGTGTGGCCGGCGTCGAGTTTGCGGTGCAGGGAGGCGATGTAACCGCGCACGGTGGCGGGGGCGAGGCCCATGTGCCGGGCGGTCTCCATGGCCGTACGGCCGCCGTGGAGGTGGCGCAGGATGCGGTGTTCCTGGTCGGTCACGCCGAGAAGGCGGGCGAGGGCCCGGCCCCGGGCGAGGTCGCGCAGCAGGAGCAGCGCGGGCAGTCCGGGTCCGGCGGAGGGGACGTACCGCACCTCGGTGTCGCGGGCGGTGAACGTTCCGGGGTCGCCGAGGCGGGGGTCGTCCCGTACGGCGGCCAGCAGGCGGGCGGCGGTGGCGTCGAGGGGGTGCGGGTGGCCGTCCTCGTCGAGGCGGGCGACGCCCCGGCCGCCCCCGCCGACCAGTCCCAGCGCGGTGGCGGCGAGCAGCCGCAGCCGTTCCCGCCGGGTCAGCTGGTCCGCGACGAGGGCGAGCTGCTGCTGGGCGAGGCCGAACAGTTCGCGGTCGGCCTCGGTGAAGTCCCGCCCGGCGCGGACCAGGGCGTATCCCTCGACGACCCCCGGCTCCGCGCCGGCCGAGGCGACGAGGTGCCGGGTGTGGCCGAAGGGGCGGAAGTCGAGGTTGTAGCAGTGGGTGCGCCGCCACTGCCGGTCCCCCGCCACGTCGCTCACCCTCCAGGCTTCCGGGGTGGGGGTCTGGAGCATCACTTCGGTGAGCGGGTGGTCCAGGGGGTGGTCGTAGATGACCATCGGGTCCTCGTGGAAGGAGTCCCTCGGCAGTGACAGCGTGAACAGTCCGGCGCCGTCCACCGACAGCCGGTAGCACTGTGCCGCGTCCGCCGCCACGAGCCGCATCAGCCCGGGCAGTGCCCGCTCCTGCAACTCCGCCACGGAGTCGGCCTCTTCGAGCCCCCGTACGAGCGACAGCACGCGTCGCGCGTCCACACCGCTGATCTCCATCACGTCCCCCGGAGCTGCCTCGACGCCCCTGGGACGACCGTACGGCCCGTACCGCCCCCGGCGAGGCTCGCGCACCCGTCCTCACCAGCACGAGTGAACCCACTGTGCAGGCTGGTGACTTGGGGGCACGGTGGCCCCGGCGACGGAGACCGTGGCCGACGGTCGGCGACCTGGTGGTCGGTGATCGACCGGTGGTCGCGACCAGCCGGCACGTGATCGGTGACCGTCTGCCGATGCTCGACGACCAGCCGACCGTCGCCAGCAACCCACCGACGGTGACCGTAGACCATCTGCCGATACTCGGCGACCGACCGACGATGGCCGCTGGCCGGTCTGGGGTGGTCGGCGACCGGCCGACCGTCGCCAGCAACCCACCGACGGCGACCGGAGACCATCTGCCGATACTCGGCGACCGGCCGACGATGGCCGCTGGCCGGTCGTCGGCGGGTCAGCGGCGGCGGAGGTCCGCCACGCGGGCCCGGTCGGTGCCGGGGGGCTGTTCGCCGAGGACCGCGGTGGCGCGCAGGCCCGCCGCGGGGCCCGGTACCTGGCCCCGGCGCGGGGCCGGGAGGGGGACGTCCCGGCGCTGCGGCTGCGGTCGCGCCGGGACCGCCTCACCCCCCGGGTTCCCGGACGCCCCGGCCACGGCGATCTGCACCCCCTGGTCGGCGAGGGCCTGGAGTTCGGTGGCGGCGCGGTCGTCGTGCGCCGGCGGGTCGTCGGTCACCAGGCGGGTGATGAGGTCCGTGGGCACGGTCTGGAACATGGTGTCGGTGCCGAGCTTGGTGTGGTCGGCGAGGACGACGACCTCGGCGGCGGCCTGGACGAGGGCCCGGTCCACGGACGCCGACAGCATGTTGGACGTGGACAGTCCGCGCTCGGCGGTCAGCCCGCTCCCGGACAGGAAGGCCCTGGAGACGCGCAGCCCCTGCAGGGACTGTTCGGCCCCGCTGCCGACGAGGGCGTAGTTGGAACCGCGCAGGGTCCCCCCGGTCATGACGACCTCGACCCGGTTGGCATGGGCCAACGCCTGGGCCACCAGCAGGGAGTTGGTGACGACGGTCAGTCCGGGTACCCGGGCGAGCCGGCGGGCCAGCTCCTGGGTGGTGGTACCCGCCCCGACCACGATGGCCTCGCCCTCTTCGACGAAGCCCGCGGCGAGGTCCGCGATGGCGGTCTTTTCGGCGGTCGCGAGATGGGATTTCTGCGGAAAGCCGGACTCTCGCGTGAATCCGCCCGGCAATACCGCACCGCCGTGCCGGCGGTCGAGGAGTCCTTCTGCCTCCAGTGCGCGCACGTCCCGCCGTACGGTCACTTCGGAGGTCTGGACGACGCGGGCGAGCTCACGGAGCGACACGGCTCCGTTCGCTCGCACCATTTCGAGGATCAATTGGCGACGTTCTGCAGCGAACACGAAACTGACAGTAACGCGGGCGACCGTCTGCTTTCAGCTCTTTACACCGAATAGTAGAAGTTGTTCGCACACAGGGGCGGGGGGTGGTATAGGGCCCCTATTCCGGCACCCCACACCTCCCGTCAGGCCTCGCCCGCCGCCTTACGGGTGTGCAACTGGCGGGCCACCTCGGCGATCGACCCCGAAAGGGACGGGTACACGGTGAACGCGTTCGCGATCTGTTCGACCGTCAGATTGTTGTCGACGGCGATCGAGATGGGGTGGATCAGTTCCGAGGCGCGCGGCGCGACGACCACTCCGCCGACGACGATCCCGGTGCCCGGGCGGCAGAAGATCTTGACGAAGCCGTCGCGGATGCCCTGCATCTTGGCGCGCGGGTTGCGCAGCAGGGGCAGCTTGACGACCCGGGCGTCGATGACGCCGGCGTCGACGTCGGCCTGGGTGTAGCCGACGGTGGCGATCTCAGGATCCGTGAAGACGTTCGACGAGACGGTCTTGAGGTTGAGCGGGGCCACCGCGTCGCCGAGGAAGTGGTACATGGCGATACGTCCCTGCATGGCGGCGACGGACGCCAGCGCGA
Source organism: Streptomyces sp. T028 (assembly GCF_048159505.1). Taxonomy (NCBI): domain Bacteria; kingdom Bacillati; phylum Actinomycetota; class Actinomycetes; order Kitasatosporales; family Streptomycetaceae; genus Streptomyces; species Streptomyces sp. T028. The sequence continues at coordinate 35,671 of NZ_JBLRVZ010000005.1, read as the reverse complement.
AGACGCCGGTCACGTCACCGGCGGCGTACACGCCCGGCGCCGTGGTGCGGGAGACCTTGTCGGTCCAGATGTGCCCGGACTCGCGGACCTTGACGCCCGCCTCCTCCAGGCCCAGCCCCTCGCTGTTGGGGATGGCGCCGACGGCCATCAGACAGTGCGAACCGGTGATGACCCGGCCGTCGGAGAGGGTGACCTCGACACGGTCGCCGGCCCGCTTGGCGGCCTCGGCGCGGGAGCGGGCCATCACGTTCATCCCGCGGCGCCGGAAGACGTCCTCCAGGACGGCGGCGGCGTCCGGGTCCTCGCCGGGCAGCACCCGGTCGCGGGACGAGACGAGGGTGACCTTGGAGCCGAGAGCCTGGTAGGCGCCCGCGAACTCGGCGCCGGTGACGCCGGAGCCGACCACGATGAGTTCCTCGGGCAGCTCACCGAGGTCGTAGACCTGGGTCCAGTTCAGGATGCGCTCGCCGTCGGGCTGGGCGTCCGGCAGCTCGCGCGGGTGACCGCCGGTGGCGATCAGCACGGCGTCGGCGGTGAGGGTCTCCTCGGTGCCGTCGGCGGCGGTGACGACGACCTTGCGGGAGCCGTCGAGGGCCTGCATGCCCTGCAGCCGGCCCTTGCCGCGCAGCACCCGGGCGCCGGCCCGGGTGACGGAGGCGGTGATGTCGTGCGACTGGGCGAGCGCGAGGCGCTTCACACGCCGGTTGACCTTGCCGAGGTCCACCCCGACCACCCGGGCCGCCTGCTCCAGGGGCGGGGTGTCGTCGGCGACGATGATGCCGAGTTCCTCGTACGACGAGTCGAAGGTCGTCATGACCTCGGCCGTAGCGATAAGGGTCTTCGACGGCACGCAGTCGGTCAGCACCGACGCTCCGCCCAGACCGTCGCTGTCGACGACGGTCACCTCCGCGCCGAGCTGCGCGGCCACCAGCGCCGCCTCATAGCCGCCGGGTCCGCCACCGATGATCACGATCCGAGTCACATGCTCCATTGTCCCGCACGTCCCGGCGTACCGGTCGTCCGGGGCCGAACGGAGATACGCCTGTGACGGAAGTGACCTGCGCGCCGGCTGCCGTACCCTCCTCCCATGTCGCTCTACGCCGCGTACGCCGGCAACCTCGACGCGCGGCTGATGACCCGCCGCGCCCCGCACTCGCCCCTGCGCGCGACGGGCTGGCTCGACGGCTGGCGGCTGACCTTCGGCGGCGAGCAGCTCGGCTGGGAGGGTGCGCTGGCGACCGTCGTCGAGGACCCCGGGGCGCGGGTGTTCGTCGCGCTGTACGACATCGCCCCGATGGACGAGGAGTCCCTTGACCGCTGGGAGGGCGTCGGCCTAGGCATCTACCGCCGGCTGCGGATCCGCGTCCACACCCTGGACGGCGAGGCCCCGGCGTGGCTGTACGTCCTGAACGGATACGAGGGCGGGCTGCCGTCGGCCCGCTACCTCGGGGAGGTCGCGGACGCCGCCGAGTCGGCCGGCGCACCCCACGACTACGTGATGGAGCTGCGGAAGCGTCCCTGCTGATCGATCCTGGAAGGCATGAGCACGGCACGTCACGGTTACCAGGTCCAGTACACCGAGCAGGCGGCGGCCGAGCGCGACCGCCTGGACGAACGGCAGCGCGCCAGATTCGACAAGGGTGTCGCCGTCCTGGCCCGCGACCCCTATCTCCCGGCCTCGCGCGCGGTCAGCGGCACGGGCGACGACCGGACGGTACGGCTCACCGAGCACATGTTCGCGGAGTACATCGTCAGCCGGGGGCGGCTGCTGATCTTCGTCGTCGAGGTCTTCAGCGACGAGGACGTACTGATTCCGGAGGACTGACCGCCCCTTCCGGCGACGCCCCTGGTTGGAAACGACAAGACAACGATCCCTTCCCGTGGGCTCTGTCATCTACGCGCGTAGGCAAGAACCGGCTACCCTCATCCGCGTGAACGCATCTCTTCTCCCGGACGACATCCAGGGCGACCCGCACGCCGCCGCCGACGCCGCCGCCGCGCGCCTGCGCGAACTGACCGGCGCCGAGACCCACGACGTCGCCCTCGTGATGGGCTCCGGCTGGGCACCCGCCGTGGACGCCCTGGGCGCCCCCGACGCCGAGTTCCCGGTCACCGAGCTGCCCGGGTTCCCGCCGCCCGCGGTCGAGGGCCACGGCGGCAAGATCCGCTCGTACCGCATCGGTGAGAAGCGCGCCCTGGTCTTCCTGGGCCGCACCCACTTCTACGAGGGCCGCGGGGTGGCCGCCGTCGCGCACGGCGTCCGTACGGCCGTGTCGGCGGGCTGCAAGACCGTCGTGCTGACCAACGGCTGCGGCGGTCTGCGCGAGGGTATGCGCCCGGGGCAGCCGGTCCTGATCAGCGACCACATCAACCTCACCGCGACCTCCCCGATCGTCGGCGCGAACTTCGTGGACCTGACCGACCTGTACTCCCCCCGCCTGCGCGCCCTCTGCAAGGAGATCGACGCCACCCTGGAGGAGGGCGTCTACGCCCAGTTCCCCGGGCCGCACTACGAGACGCCGGCGGAGATCCGGATGGCGCGGGTCATCGGCGCGGACCTGGTCGGCATGTCGACCGTCCTCGAGGCCATCGCGGCCCGCGAGGCCGGGGCCGAGGTGCTCGGCATCTCCCTGGTGACGAACCTCGCCGCGGGGATGACGGGCGAGCCCCTCAACCACGAGGAGGTCCTCCAGGCGGGCCGCGACTCGGCAACCCACATGGGCGCCCTCCTGACCCAGGTCCTGGACCGCCTGTAGCCCCGAACCGTTGCGCCGCCCCTGGGGGCTCCGCCCCCAGACCCCCGCCCTTTGCCCACCCACCACCCGACTCGGTCGGGAACGAGCGCACCGGCCTCCCCGGGGGCTGCCGCCCCCAGCCCCCCGGCCCATGCCCACCCACCACCCGACTCGGTTGGACACAACGGCACCCCGCCCAGCCCGTCCGGCGTCAGAGGACGAAGCCGTCGCCGTCCCGATCCCCCACCCACCCGTAGGGGGCTGCGCCTCTCAGCACCGGCCCAGTGAATCCAGCCCGTCTGGGGGTACCCCCTCTGGGGGAGTTTGAGGACGAGGCCCCTTCAGGGCCGAACGGGGGTCCAGGGGGCGGAGCCCCCTGGCGGGGGCGAGGGGGCGGAGCCCCTGGGGATGGGAAGGGTAAGGGCGGCGGGGGCGAGACATCACACACGAAAGGCTGACCGACGTGCAAGACGACCTGACCACCCGCGCCCAGGCCTGGCTGGCCGAGGACCCCGACCCGGAGACCCGCGCAGAACTCGCCGAGCTCCTCACGGCAGGGAACGTCCCCGAACTCACCACCCGCTTCAACGGCACCCTCCAGTTCGGCACCGCCGGCCTACGCGGCGAACTCGGCGCCGGCCCCATGCGCATGAACAGGTCCGTCGTCATCCGCGCAGCCGCCGGTCTCGCCGCCTACCTCAGGAAGCACGGCCACACCGACGGAGTCGTCGTCATCGGCTACGACGCCCGCCACAAGTCGGCGGACTTCGCCCGCGACACCGCGGCCGTGATGACGGGCGCCGGATTGCGCGCCGCGGTGCTCCCCCGCCCCCTCCCGACCCCCGTCCTGGCCTACGCCATAAGACACCTCGGCGCGGTCGCCGGTGTCGAGGTCACGGCCAGCCACAACCCGCCCCGCGACAACGGCTACAAGGTCTACCTGGGCGACGGCTCACAGATCGTGCCGCCCGCCGACGTGGAGATCGCCGCCGAGATCGACGCGATCGCCTCGCTCCACGACGTCCCCCGCCCCGACACCGGCTGGGAGACCCTGGACGACGCGGTCCTGGACGCCTACCTGGCCCGCACGGACGCCGTACTCGCCAAGGGCTCCCCGCGCACCGCCCGCACGGTGTACACGGCGATGCACGGCGTCGGCAAGGACGTCCTCCTCGCCGCGTTCGCCCGCGCCGGATTCCCGGAGCCGGTCCTGGTGGCCGAACAGGCCGACCCGGACCCCGACTTCCCGACCGTGGCCTTCCCCAACCCGGAGGAGCCCGGTGCGATGGACCTGGCCTTCGCGAAGGCCCGTGAGACGGCTCCCGACCTGATCGTCGCCAACGACCCGGACGCCGACCGCTGCGCCGTGGCCGTCCCCGACGGCGGCGACTGGCGGATGCTGCGCGGCGACGAGGTCGGCTCCCTGCTCGCCGCCCACCTGGTCCGGCGCGGCGCCCACGGCACCTTCGCCGAGTCGATCGTCTCCTCCTCCCTCCTCGGCCGCATCGCCGAGAAGGCGGGACTGCCGTACGAGGAGACCCTCACCGGCTTCAAGTGGATCGCCCGCGTCGAGGGCCTGCGCTACGGCTACGAGGAGGCCCTCGGCTACTGCGTGGACCCGGAGGGCGTGCGCGACAAGGACGGCATCACCGCCGCGCTGCTCATCACGGAACTGGCCTCCGAACTCAAGGAGCAGGGCCGTACCCTGCTCGACCTGCTGGACGAGCTCGCCGTGGAGCACGGTCTGCACGCCACCGACCAGCTCTCGGTCCGGGTCGAGGACCTGTCCGTGATCGCCGACGCCATGCGCCGGCTGCGCGAGAGGCCCCCGGCCTCCCTCGCCGGGCTGTCCGTCACCCGCGCCGAGGACCTCACCCGGGGAACGGACCGGCTGCCGCCGACCGACGGCCTGCGCTACACGCTCGACGGCGCCCGGGTGATCGTCCGCCCCAGCGGCACGGAGCCCAAGCTGAAGTGCTACCTGGAGGTGGTCGTCCCGGTGGCCGACCTCACCGCCCTCCCGGCCGCGCGCGCGAAGGCGGCCGAGATCCTCGCGGAGATCAAGCGGGACCTGGCGGCCGCCGCGGGCATCTGACCGCCGGAGGCAGGTAACCGAGGCCGACGGCGGTGACGCCCACCGGCATCGGACGGCCACCACCGCACCCGCCCCTGCCCCGGCTCACCGCACACGAGTCAGGGCAGGAACAACACCGCCGCCACACCCGCCGGCCGCGGCGCGGGGTCCCGCCACATGCAGGGGAAGCTCACCCCACCGCCAGCAGAATCGCCAGCACCACGGCCCCGGCGGCGGCCGGGCCGAGGATCTCCCACGCCCACCGCACGGTCACCTCGCCCTGCGCGCCCTCCTCCTTCTCGCGCGTCTCCCACAGGCTCCGCAGGTCGTCCATGACCTGGTCGGTCGCGGCCCGCACGGGCCCCTGCGGCACCGGCCGGGAGGAACCCCCGAGGCCACCGAAGCCACCGAGCCCGCTCCGCCGTCCTCCGCCCTCGATCCCCGGAGTGCCCTGCGCCGCCGCCCGGGCCTCCCGCCGGGCCGCCGACTTGCGGGCCCGCAGCGACACCGGGATCGCCCACAGCTGGAACTTCGTCCCCGACCTGGCGACGACCTCGTTGGAGTAGCCGGACCGCAGCGCCGCGATCTGCCCCCAGGGCAGCACGACCACCCGGAACGGGTTGCGCACCCGGAGCCGGTCCTGGCCCGCGTACACGGCGGGCCGCAGGGTGAAGGCGACGACCAGCGGCACGACCAGGATGAGCGTCGCGAGCGCCAGCCACGGCGTACGCCCCTCGCCCGCGACGATCGCGTCGACGCCGAGCCAGCCGACGAGGGCCAGCAGCAGGACGCCGCTCGCGATACCGGCGGACGACCGGTGGACGCGGTCGTCGAACCCGGGTGCCGGGGGCTGAGCGGAGGGCTGGTCTTCGGGGGTGGTCATGGGGCCGATTGTGCCGCACGCCTCCGGCGGTGGGCCGAGCCGCCTACGCGCCGCAGGGGTTCAGCGCGAACGCGGGTGCGGGTTGTCCGTGGCTGGTCGCTCCCCCACTCTCGGCTGCGCTCGAGCGGGGGGACCCCCATCGCGGCGGTAGCCGCATGTCGAAACAGCCCCGCGGCCCTTCGAGGTCGGACCGCTCACCCGGTGCCTCAGGGATCCGCCCCTCGGGCTATACATCCGCTACGCGCGTAGATATGCTCGTCTGGTGACCATGCCCACCAACGCACCCACCGCAGCCCTCACGGACGTGACGTCGTCCGGCAGCACGCTGCGCCGCTTCCTCCACGGGCTGCCCGGCGTCGACGCGGTCGGCCTGGAGGCGCGCGCCGCCTCGCTCGGCACCCGTTCCATCAAGACGACCGCGAAGGCGTACGCCATCGACCTCGCCATCTCGATGGTCGACCTGACGACGCTGGAAGGCGCGGACACCCCGGGCAAGGTCCGGGCGCTCGGCGCCAAGGCGGTCCGCCCCGACCCGACCGACCGCACCACGCCCACCACCGCCGCGGTCTGCGTCTACCCCGACATGGTGGCCGTCGCCAAGGAGGCCGTCGCCGGCTCCGGGGTGAAGGTCGCCTCGGTCGCGACCGCCTTCCCGGCGGGCCGCGCCGCCCTCTCCGTCAAGCTGGCGGACGTGCGGGACGCGGTCGCCGCGGGCGCCGACGAGATCGACATGGTCATCGACCGCGGCGCGTTCCTCGCGGGGAACTACCTGAAGGTGTACGACGAGATCGTCGCCGTGAAGGAGGCCTGCGGGGCGGCCCGGCTGAAGGTCATCTTCGAGACGGGGGAGCTGTCGACGTACGACAACATCCGCCGGGCGAGCTGGCTCGGCATGCTGGCGGGCGCCGACTTCATCAAGACGTCGACCGGCAAGGTCGCCGTCAACGCCACTCCCGCCAACACCCTCCTCATGCTGGAGGCGGTGCGGGACTTCCGGGCGCAGACCGGGGTCCAGGTCGGCGTGAAGCCCGCCGGCGGCATTCGCACCTCCAAGGACGCGATCAAGTTCCTGGTACTGGTCAACGAGACGGCCGGCCAGGACTGGCTGGACAACCACTGGTTCCGCTTCGGCGCCTCCTCGCTCCTGAACGACCTGCTGATGCAGCGCCAGAAGCTGGCCACCGGCCGCTACTCCGGCCCCGACTACGTGACGGTGGACTGATCATCATGGCATCCGCATTCGAGTACGCCCCGGCACCCGAGTCCCGCTCGGTCGTCGACATCGCCCCCTCCTACGGCCTCTTCATCGACGGCGAGTTCGTCGACGCGGCCGACGGCAAGGTCTTCAAGACCGTCTCGCCGTCCACCGAGGAGGTCCTCTCCGAGATCGCCCAGGCGGGCGAGGCGGACGTCGACCGTGCCGTGAAGGCCGCCCGCAAGGCCTTCGAGAAGTGGTCGGCGCTGCCCGGCTCCGAGCGCGCGAAGTACCTGTTCCGCATCGCCCGGATCATCCAGGAGCGCAGCCGCGAGCTCGCGGTCCTGGAGACCCTGGACAATGGCAAGCCGATCAAGGAGACCCGCGACGCCGACCTCCCCCTGGTCGCCGCGCACTTCTTCTACTACGCGGGCTGGGCCGACAAGCTCGACCACGCCGGGTTTGGCGCTTCGCCGAAGCCCCTCGGCGTCGCGGGCCAGGTCATCCCCTGGAACTTCCCCCTCCTGATGCTGGCGTGGAAGATCGCCCCGGCGCTGGCGACCGGCAACACGGTCGTCCTCAAGCCCGCCGAGACGACCCCCCTCTCCGCGCTCTTCTTCGCGGACATCTGCCGCCAGGCGGGCCTGCCCAAGGGTGTCGTCAACATCCTGCCGGGCTACGGCGACACGGGCGCCGCGCTCGTCGCGCACCCGGACGTGAACAAGGTGGCCTTCACCGGCTCCACGGCCGTCGGCAAGGAGATCGCGAAGACGGTCGCGGGCACCCGTAAGAAGCTCACCCTGGAACTGGGTGGCAAGGGCGCCAACATCGTCTTCGACGACGCCCCCATCGACCAGGCCGTCGAGGGCATCGTCAACGGCATCTTCTTCAACCAGGGCCAGGTCTGCTGCGCCGGATCCCGGCTCCTCGTCCAGGAGTCGATCCAGGAGGAGCTGCTGGGCTCCCTCAAGCGCAGGCTTTCCACGCTCCGCCTCGGCGACCCCCTGGACAAGAACACCGACATCGGCGCGATCAACTCCGAGGAGCAGCTCGCCCGGATCACCGCGCTGGTGGAGCGGGGCGAGGCGGAGGGCGCCGAGCGCTGGTCCCCTGCCTGCGAACTCCCGGAGTCGGGCTACTGGTTCGCACCGACGCTGTTCACCAACGTCACCCAGGCCCACACCGTCGCCCGCGACGAGATCTTCGGCCCGGTCCTGTCGGTCCTCACCTTCCGCACCCCGGACGAGGCCGTCGCCAAGGCCAACAACACGCCGTACGGCCTGTCGGCGGGCATCTGGACGGAGAAGGGCTCCCGCATCCTCGCGGTGGCGAACAAGCTCCGGGCCGGCGTCGTCTGGTCCAACACGTTCAACAAGTTCGACCCGACCTCGCCGTTCGGCGGCTACAAGGAGTCGGGCTTCGGCCGCGAGGGCGGTCGCCACGGCCTGGAGGCGTACCTCGATGTCTGACCGACTCAGTGTGTTGAAGACCTACAAGCTGTACGTCGGCGGGAAGTTCCCGCGTTCCGAGAGCGGCCGGGTGTACGAGGTGACGACGCAGACATCAGCCGCTGACGCGGCGGGCAAGGGCAAGTGGCTCGCGAACGCGCCGCAGTCGTCCCGCAAGGACGCCCGTGACGCGGTGGTCGCCGCCCGCAAGGCCTTCGGCGGCTGGTCCGGCGCCACCGCCTACAACCGCGGCCAGATCCTCTACCGCGTCGCGGAGATGCTGGAGGGCCGCCGGGACCAGTTCGTGCGCGAGGTGGCCGACGCCGAGGGCCTCGGCAAGTCCAAGGCGGCCAACGTCGTGGACGCCACGATCGACCGCTGGGTCTGGTACGCGGGCTGGACCGACAAGATCGCCCAGGTCGTGGGCGGCGGAAACCCGGTCGCGGGCCCGTACTTCAACCTCTCCTCCCCCGAGCCGACGGGCGTGGTCGCGGTCCTGGCCCCACAGGAGTCGTCCCTTCTGGGCCTGGTCTCGGTACTGGCCCCGGTGATCGCGACGGGCAACACCGCCGTGGTGATCGCCTCCGAGAAGTCCCCGCTCCCGGCCCTCTCCCTGGCCGAGGTGCTGGCGACCTCCGACGTCCCCGGCGGCGTCGTCAACGTCCTCTCCGGCCGTACGGCGGAGATCGCGGCCCCGCTTGCCGCGCACCAGGACGTCAACGCGATCGACCTCGCGGGCGCCGACGAGGTCCTGGCGAAAGACCTGGAGATCGCAGCGGCCGACAACCTCAAGCGCGTCCTCCGTCCACAGCCTGTGGATTACACGGAGACGCCGGGCATCGACCGCATGACGGCGTTCCTGGAGACCAAGACCGTCTGGCACCCGACGGGTTCACTGGGCGCGTCGGGCTCGTCGTACTGACGGCCACGCAGCGGCGTACGACGCCGCCCCCATGAACAGGGCCGCGGTCCCTCTCCGTCCGGAGGAGCCGCGGCCCTTCCGCCGAGCTCACAGAACCTCACCTCTGCTGCGGGCGTTGGCGCTGGCCACGCGCGCGTCCTGGTCACCCACCTCCGCCGGACCCCCTGAACGGCGAAGGGGATCGCTCACTTCGCGACCCCCTTCAGAATTCCGCACCCCGGTGGGAGTCAGCCCCCCGCAACCCGCGTCGCATCCCCCACCACAGGAACCGCCCCCAGCGACTCCGCCTGCGCCACGGGCGCGGTCAGCATCTGGGACGTGAGCGGCTGGAAGTCGGCGACCTGCGTGCCGACCCCGTTGTCGAGAGGGTCCACACCCGTACCCGCGAGCGGGTTGGGCTTGAGACCGGTGAACGCGCCGGTGACGTACGGCAGGGCGGCGAGCGTGCCCCGTACGCCGGTCTGCGGGTCGATGTTGCCGAGCGAGGTGGGCCGGGTCCGCGGCGCGTCGGCGGCCGGTTCGCCGGTCGCCGCGGCGGCGGTCCCGGCGCCCGCGCCCAGCGCCACTGCGGCGGTCGCGAGGGCGGCGAGCACGCGCCGGCCGGTGGGGGTGTGGGGGGAGGCGTGTCGGGCCATCACTGGTGCCACCTTCTGCTGCGCAAGGTAATCGGATCGACACAAAGGGTAGTTGAGGTGTGACGCGCGCTTCAAAGCCGACCCGCGGGGTCGTACTGGGGCCGATCAATGCCTCACACTGGTGTCCCGTGAGCTCCCAACCGCCCATACCCACCCGAGTCGTGCTGCTCTGCGGCCCTTCCGGCTCCGGCAAGTCCCTTCTCGCCGCCCGCTCCGGTCTGCCCGTGCTGCGGCTCGACGACTTCTACAAGGAGGGCGACGACCCGACCCTGCCGCTGGTCGCCGGGAGCTCCGACATCGACTGGGACCACCCCGGATCATGGGACGCGGACACGGCCGTCGCCGCCATCGTGGAACTGTGCGCGTCGGGTCGTACGAACGTACCCGTCTACGACATCTCGCTCAGCGCCCGCACCGGCACGGAGGCGGTCGAGGTGGGACGGACCCCGCTGTTCATCGCGGAGGGCATCTTCGCCGCCGAGATCGTCGAGCGCTGCCGTGAACTGGGCGTGCTGGCCGACGCGCTGTGTCTGAGCCGCGGCCCGGTAAAGACGTTCCGCCGCCGTTTCCTGCGCGATCTGAAGGAGGGCCGTAAGTCGGTCCCGTTCCTGCTGCGCCGGGGCTGGCGGCTGATGCGGGCGGAACGTTCCATCGTGGCCCGGCAGACCGCGCTCGGCGCGTACGCCTGCGACCGCGACGAGGCGATGGGCCGGCTGGCCAACGCGGCTGCGGGTCGCTGCGTGAAAGCGAAGAACACCGCAACCATCAATTGAGAAACCACGACGGCGAGCAACCACGTCCGCGAGAGCGGCGCCGGCTTAGGCGCAAAAAGGGGTAAGCGGGACTGGAAGGACCCCCCGGCCCTCCAGCCCCGCTTCCCCCGTTCCCCCCCACGCCACCCCCCAGTGGCGTTCCCCCGTGCTTCCCCCCGTACTGCGCGGTACCGCTCCCCGACATCCCCCGTCGGGCCCCCGAGTACCGCTCCCCCGTTTCCCCCGTGCTTTCCCCCGTGACCCTCAGGCGACAAGCTCCCCGAAGGCGTCCTCCTCGTCACGGCCGAAGCTGAGGACCTGGTCCTCGCGCAGCCGGCGGAGCGACCGCCAGATGCTGGACTTCACCGTGCCGACACTGATGTCGAGGATCTCCGCGATCTCCGGGTCGGTGCGGCCCTCGTAGTACCGGAGGACCAGCATCGTCCGCTGGAGTTCGGGCAGCCGGGCCAGCGCCTGCCACAGGACCGCGCGCAGTTCGGTGCCGCGCATCGCGTCCGTGTCGCCGGGCGTCTCCGGCAGTTCCTCGGTCGGGTACTCGTTCAGCTTGCGGCGGCGCCACGCGCTGATGTGCAGGTTCGTCATGGTGCGACGGAGGTATCCGCCGACGGCGGCCTTGTCGCTGATCCGGTCCCATGCCCGGTACGTCGAGAACAGCGCGCTCTGCAGCAGGTCCTCGGCCTCGAAGCGGTCACCGGTGAGGTGGTAGGCGGTGGCGTACAGGGAGGCGCGGCGCTCCTGGACGTAGGCGGTGAACTCCGCCTCGGTCAGCGAGCGACGCTCCCCCGTGTCCTCCCTGTACGCGGCTCCCCCGTGAGCCTCGTCAACCACCGTCATGAACCCGGTGTGCTGACGCCCGGTGCCGCGAGCGCACCCCCGCCCGCTCACGACACCGGACTTCTCGGAAACCCGGCCGGCGTTCACGTCGTGGAGACGCGTGACGACTGCGACTGCGGTGGTGTTCTTACCGTGCAGCGTGTTCATCTCGCGCCCCCCGTCGTGGACTTCCGGTGTTTCGTTCTTTGCGTTCTTGCCTGTGCCCAAAAGACTGCCGGGGCCACTTCATCGCCGTGTCCGCCGACTGTCACAGACCTGTCACAGGGGTCTGTCATGCCGACACCACAGGGTGTTCACAGTCGTCGGGGGTACGGCTGTCCGCTGGGTCAACGGACCCCGCCGTACCACCCTTGACCTGGTCATTGGCGGCCTGGCGCGCGCTGCCGCGCCGGCCCGGCAAGGCGTGGGCCGCAGGGCCGGGCCGATGCCGCACGGTTTCCTGACAGGTCTCGTACAACATCTGCGATCCGGCGGGGAGGCCGGCCGATCCTCTCCGACCTCGCCGAACGCCTCGGTCCGCGCACCCGCGCCGAACTGCTCGCACTCGTCGAAACCGCAGGTCCACGGGTACGCGGGCACCTCGACGCCCGCCCTCGCCACCGGCGCGCGCAGGAGGCGTCCGACCCCCTTCACACCGCCCGCGCCGCCGAAACCATCTCCCTCTGGCGTCCGAGCCCAGCCCCACAGGTCGAACGACAGCCCCCTCATGGGCCAGAATGAGCCCGTGCCTTCCCTGTTGCTGATCGAGGACGACGACGCCATCCGTACGGCCCTGGAGCTCTCACTGACGCGCCAGGGGCACCGAGTGGCGACCGCTGCGAGCGGTGAGGACGGTCTGAAGCTGTTGCGCGAGCAGCGGCCGGATCTGATCGTGCTGGACGTCATGCTGCCCGGCATCGACGGTTTCGAGGTGTGCCGGCGTATCCGGCGCACCGACCAGCTGCCGATCATCCTGCTCACCGCGCGCAGCGACGACATCGACGTGGTGGTCGGGCTGGAGTCCGGCGCCGACGACTATGTCGTCAAACCCGTCCAGGGCCGGGTGCTGGACGCCCGGATCCGGGCCGTGCTGCGGCGCGGCGAGCGCGAGTCGAACGACGCGGCGGCCTTCGGCAGCCTGGTCATCGACCGCGCGGCGATGACCGTGACGAAGAACGGCGAGGACCTGCAGCTCACGCCGACCGAGCTGCGGCTGCTCCTCGAACTGAGCCGGCGGCCGGGGCAGGCGCTGTCCCGGCAGCAGCTGCTGCGTCTGGTGTGGGAGCACGACTACCTCGGTGACTCGCGGCTCGTCGACGCCTGTGTGCAGCGGCTGCGCGCCAAGGTCGAGGACGTGCCCTCGTCGCCGACGCTGATCCGTACCGTCCGCGGGGTCGGCTACCGCCTGGACGCCCCTCAGTGACGGAGGAGCAAGGAGAGTCCCGCGGGTTCCGCGGCTGGTCCGCGGTGCGCAAGGGGCATCTGTCACGGCTGCGGTTCACCAGCCTGCGGCTCAGACTCGTCGTCGTCTTCGGGGCGGTCGCGCTGACCGCCGCCGTGTCCGCGTCCGGCATCGCGTACTGGCTCAACCGCGAGGCCGTGCTGACCCGTACCCAGGGCGCGGTGCTGCGGGACTTCGAGCAGGAGATGCAGAACCGGGCGGGCTCGCTGCCCGAGCATCCGACGCAGGACGAGCTGCAGCACACCGCCGGGCAGATGGCCAACAGCAGCCAGCGGTTCAGCGTGCTGCTGGTCGGCGAGGACGCGAACGGCCGGACGGTGTACGGCAACTCCGGCGGGCTGAACGGCTTCTCGCTGGACGACGTGCCCAAGTCGCTGCGTACGGCGGTGAACAAGGAGCAGGACGTCACCGACGGCAACAAGTCGCCGTACCACCTGTACTGGCAGCGGGTCGTGGAGCACGGCACGCCGTATCTGGTGGCCGGTACGAAGGTGATCGGCGGCGGGCCGACCGGGTACATGCGCAAGTCGCTGGAGCCGGAGGCCAAGGACCTCAACTCGCTGGCCTGGTCGCTGGGGATCGCCACCGGGCTCGCGCTGATCGGCGCCGCGCTGCTCGCGCAGGCCGCCGCCACGACCGTACTGAAGCCGGTGCACCGGCTGGGGGTCGCGGCGCGGCGGCTCGGCGAGGGCCGCCTGGACACCCGGCTGCGGGTGTCGGGCACGGACGAACTCGCCGATCTGTCACGGACGTTCAACCGGACGGCGGAGGCGCTGGAGAAGCGGGTCGACGACATGGCCGCGCGGGACGAGGCGTCCCGGCGGTTCGTCGCCGACATGTCGCACGAGCTGCGGACGCCGCTGACCGCCATCACCGCCGTCACGGAGGTGCTGGAGGAGGAGCTGGACGCCGAGTCGGGCAGCATCGACCCGATGATCGAGCCCGCCGTGCGGCTGGTGGTCAGCGAGACCCGGCGGCTCAACGACCTCGTCGAGAACCTGATGGAGGTCACCCGCTTCGACGCCGGTACGGCCCGTCTGGTGCTCGACGACGTCGACGTCGCCGACCAGATCACCTTCTGCATCGACGCGCGCGCGTGGCTGGACGCGGTCGACCTGGACGCCGAACGCGGCATCCACGCCCGGCTGGATCCGCGGCGCCTGGACGTGATACTCGCCAACCTCATCGGCAACGCGCTCAAGCACGGCGGTTCCCCGGTGCGGGTGTCGGTGCGCGAGTCGGCCGAGGACGTCGTCATCGCCGTACGCGACCACGGGCCGGGCATCCCCGATGAGGTGCTGCCGCACGTCTTCGACCGGTTCTACAAGGCGAGCGCCTCCCGGCCGCGCTCCGACGGCAGCGGGCTCGGGCTGTCGATCGCCCTGGAGAACGCCCACATCCACGGCGGCGAGATCACCGCCGCCAACTCCGCGGAGGGCGGCGCGGTGTTCACGCTGCGGCTGCCGAGGGACGCGTCGGAGCTGGTGGAGCCGGGCGGGCAGGGGGCGCAGGGCGGACCGGGCGCGAAGGCCGGGAAGGACAACAAGGGGGACGCCTGATGAACGTACGCCGTCTGCTCGTGGTTCCCCTGCTCGCCGGTCTGCTCACCGGCTGCGGGATCCGGGCCACCGAGGTACCGACCGACTTCGGGGCCGCGCCATCCCGGGTGCGCTGCTCGCTCAGCGATCCGGACGTCGCGTCGCAGCCCGCGCGCGCGGGGGTGCCGGTGCAGGTGTTCCTGCTGTGCGGCTCGTCGCTGGTGGCCGTCGACCGCTCGGTGCGGGTCCCGGACGGGGCGGCGGACTCCCAGCGGCGCGCGCTGGTGGCGCAGGGCTTGCTCGACCAGCTCGCCGAGTCGCCGTCGGCGGCCGAGAAGGAGGCCGGGTACACCACCGACGTGCGCGGCGGGATGACGGTGAGCGGGCCGCGCGCCGAGGACCCCGACGACACGCTCCGGCTGAGCGTGCCCCCGGACACCCTCACCTCCTACGCGCTCGCCCAGCTGGTGTGCACCTTCTCCGACTCGGCCGCGGCCGAGGGCGACGGCTCGGTGGTCCTCGGCGGCCCGGGTTCCGACCCTCTGCGCCGCTACGAGTGCACGGACGAGGTCCGCTCCCGCCCGGGCAGCACGGAGCCGCCGTCCTCGGCGGTCACCGGGAGCTGAGCGCCTCTCTGCCGCCGGGTGTGGCGGATGCCTCACGGGTGGCTCCGCGGGCGGTGTCGTCGCAGGTCACCGCCGGATGGTGGGGTGGCGGCCCGCCGGGAGGCGCAGGGGCTTGTGGGAGTGGCCGGTGGGGAGTCGGAACCGATCGTGCCGGGGGGTGCGTCTAGGGGGTCGTGCAGCGTCAAGGCTCCATCGGCGGCAGCGCCGCGTTCCGTCTCCGTGCGACCGGGGTTGTCCTCCTGGCCGCGCACCTCGTGTTCGTGGCCTGGGTCACGCTGCGCCCCCGGGACGTGCCCTGGGTGCTGCCCACCAATCTGCATCCGTTCGCCGGGATCCGTGCCGACCTGAGACTGGGCTGGCCCGAGGCGGCCCGCCGGATCGGTGGCGGGCTGGGGCTGCTCGCCCCGCTGGGCGTCCTGCTGCCGCTGGTGCACGGCCGGCTCCGCGTCTCGCCGCTCGCGTCCCTGATCCGTACGGTCGCGGCGGGCGCCCTGCTGTCCCTGGCCATCGAGCTGCTGCAGACCGGGGTGCCGGGTCAGGTCGTGGACGTGGACTCCCTGCTGCTGAACACCGTGGGCGTGGCCCTCGCACACGCCACGGTGGTGCCGGCGGCCCGGGTGTGGCTGCGTCGCAGAGGCGCACGCCGGATGCCTGCGGCGGCCTTGCAGGAGGACGCGGCTCAGGGTCGGACCCCGAGGATTCCCAGGGTCGGCGTAGCCCCGTAGGAGAAGGAATCTCGGGGTCGGGATGGCTCCGGAGAGTGACGCTTTGTTCTGTTCGGCTCCGTAGCGTTGAAGACAGCTGGGGCAGCCGCAGGGGCCGCCTCTCTCCGACGCTCACGAAGGAGCCGCAGATGTCCAGCCTCGCCCGCCCCACCAACGGCCGCATGATCGGCGGAGTGTGCGCCGCGCTGGCCCGCCGCTTCGGCACCTCCGCGACCACCATGCGCGTGATCTTCGTGCTCTCCTGTCTGCTGCCCGGCCCGCAGTTCCTGCTCTACATAGCGCTGTGGATCCTGTTGCCGGCGGAGGACAAGGCGCGCACGGCCTGGTGATCCGGGCCCACGCGAAACGCCGTTGGGGCGCGCCCGTCACTCCGGGTGCGCCCCAACGGCGTCGCGCAGCAAAGGTCGCGCACAAAAGGGGGATTCAGCCGATCGGCACCCCGTTCACCGGCATCCCGTGCGTGGGCAGGCCCTGGACCGGAAGTCCGCCGAGCAGACCGGCGACCGGCTTGGTCGGGCCGTGGGCGAGCGCCTGCTCGGCGGCCGGCTGTACGGCGGCGAGGCCCGCGGCGAGCGCCGGCTGGGCCTGCGACGGCTGCGCCTGCTCCAGCACCTTGCCGGCGGCCGGCAGCGCCTTGGTGACGTTCTTGGCGTTCTCCAAGGGCAGCGATCCGGAGACCGTGTCCAGCGCCTGCGGGGCATCGGGGACGGCCGGGGCGGCGTTGGCGGCGCCCGCTCCGACGGCGGCGATGGCGGCACCGAGGGCGGCGACACCGAGGGTCTTGGCAGCAGACTGCTTCATGAAAATGCGTCCTCGAATGGGATACGGGAAACCGATCGGTCCACGACCGTAAACACGGAAAGGGGGAGGCCGCAAACATCGAAATGCGGACGGGTTGTGAACGTGCGCCCGCATTTCGCACCCGAGGAAACCGTGCGGTCAGCCCTCCGCGGGCAGGGAACCGCTGGTGGAGGCCGTCTGCTGGAACAGCCATTCGGACTTCAGCTCGGCATAGCCGGGTTTGATCACGTCATTGATCATGGCGAGACGTTCATCGAAAGGAATGAATGCTGACTTCATAGCATTGACCGAGAACCATTGCAGATCGTCGAGCGTGTAACCGAACGCGTCGACAAGGTGCTCGAATTCCTGGCTCATGCTGGTGCCGGACATCAGCCGGTTGTCGGTGTTGACCGTGGCCCGGAAGTGCAGTCGGCGCAGCAGACCGATGGGGTGCTCGGCGTAGGAGGCGGCCGCGCCGGTCTGGAGGTTGGAGCTGGGGCACATCTCCAGCGGGATGCGCTTGTCGCGGACGTAGGAGGCGAGCCGGCCGAGCTTCACACTGCCGTCGGCGGCGACCTCGATGTCGTCGATGATGCGTACGCCGTGCCCGAGCCGGTCGGCGCCGCACCACTGCAGGGCCTGCCAGATGGACGGCAGCCCGAATGCCTCGCCTGCGTGGATGGTGAAGTGGTTGTTCTCCCGCTTCAGATATTCGAAGGCGTCGAGGTGACGGGTGGGCGGGAAACCGGCCTCGGCGCCCGCGATGTCGAAGCCGGCGACGCCGAGATCCCGGTAGCGGTTGGCGAGTTCGGCGATCTCCAGGGAGCGGGCGGCGTGCCGCATCGCGGTGAGCAGGGCGCCGACGCGGATGCGGCGTCCGTTCCGACGGGCCGTCCGCTCGCCTTCCCGGAAGCCCTCGTTGACGGCCTCGACGACCTCTTCCAGGCTCAGTCCGGCGTCGAGGTGCTGCTCGGGGGCGTAGCGCACCTCGGCGTAGACGACGCCGTCCTCGGCGAGGTCCTCGGCGCACTCCCGGGCGACCCGCACCAGGGCGTCGCGGGTCTGCATCACGCCGACGGTGTGCGAGAAGGTCTCCAAGTACCGTTCCAGGGAGCCGGAGTCGGCGGCCTCCCGGAACCAGAGGCCCAGCTTGTCCGGGTCGCTCTCGGGGAGATGGGGGTACCCGGTCTCCCGGGCGAGGTCGACGATCGTGCCGGGGCGCAGCCCGCCGTCGAGGTGGTCGTGCAGCAGAACCTTGGGCGCCCGCCGGATCTGGTCCGGGTTGGGAGTGAGGCCCGCCTGGATGCTCTGGCTCGTCATTTTCGCACTCTAACTCCTACGCGCGTAGATCGCCCGCTTCACCCCGCCGCCGATACGCAACGGTGACCGCACGGACGGGTGGAGTACACCACTGCTTCTGACACTGTTCTGTCATGGCACAGCAACTGACGCCGGTTCGGACGGCCCGGCTGGGGAAGGCGCTCGGACCTGAGCCGACGGCGGTGAGCGGGGTGGTGCTGCTGCTCCCGGGCGGCGAGGAGGTGTCCGAGCGCAGACCGTCCCCGATGTGGGCGGCCGCCACCATGCGCGGCCTCGGACGAAGACTCACCCGGGCCGGCCGCGAGGAGGGGCTGGTCACCCATGTCGTGCACTACCGCTACCGCGGCTGGAACGGCAGCGCGGCGCATCTCGCCGCGGACGCGACCTGGGCGACCGACGAGGTCGTACGGCGGTACGGGGACGTTCCCGTGTGCCTCGCCGGAGTCGGGATGGGCGGACGGGCGGCGTTGCGGGCGGGGGGTCATGAGGCCGTCAACTCCGTGCTGGCGCTCGCCCCTTGGCTGCCGCAGGACGATGTGGCGGCGCCACCCGAACCGGTGAAGCAGTTGGTGGGGCGGCGGGTGATGGTGGTGCACGGCACCCATGACGACCGCAGTGACCCGGAGTTGTCGTTCCGGCTGGCGGCTCGGGCGAAGAAGGCGAATCGGGATGTGTGCCGGTTCGAGGTGCATGCGGATGGGCACGGGTTGCATCAGTACCGGGATGAAGTGCTGGCGTTGGCCGAGGACTTTGTGATGGGGGTGTTGTTCGGGAGGGGGTTTTCCCGGCCTGTCGAGGATGCGCTGGTGGCTCCGCCGCCGTTGGGGTTGCGGATGCCGTTGGCTGCGGGGTTTGGGAAGTCGTTGCGCCGGTGAGGTGGGGGGTGGTTTCGGAGCGTTGCGGGGTGCGGGTGCGTTTGGGCTGGTCGCGCAGTTCCCCGCGCCCCTGGGTGGGTTGCGCCTAAGTCGGCAACAGGTTTCCGCGTCTCGACAGTAGGAACCTCTTGAAGGCTGCTACCGGGGGTGTGTCCGGGTGGCCGTCCAGCCAGGCGACTCCGATCTCGCGGACTGCTCGGGGGGCCGTGACCGTCAGTTCGACCACGCCTGGGCGGGCCACCGCCGGTGGGGGCAGGAGGGCCACGCCCAGGCCTGCCGCCACCAGGCCCCGTAGGGTTTCCGCTTCCTCGCCCTCGAAGGCGATGCGGGGTTTGAAGCCGGCCTCCTTGCAGAGGTCGTCGGTGATGCGGCGCATGCCGTAGTTGGGTTCGAGGGTGACGAAGGTTTCGTCGGCCGCTTCGGCGAGGCGGACGCGTTTGCGGCCGGCGAGGCGGTGGTCGGCGGGGACGACCAGGCGGAGTTTCTGCTCGTCGAGGCGGCGGGCGACCAGGTCGGGGGCGTCCGGGACCGGGGAGGTCAGACAGAGGTCGAGTTCGCCTGCGCGCAGGCGTTCGAGCATCGCCTCGCCGTAGTTCTGGACGAGGCTGAAGCGGACGCGCGGATGGTCGGCGCGGAAGGCATGGATCAGGCCGGGCACCGTCTCGGCGCCCAGGGTGTGCAGAAAGCCGAACGCGACCTTGCCGGTGGCCGCGTCGGCGTCGGCGCGGACCGCGTCGGCGGCCTTCCCGATCTCCGCGAGCGCGCGCTCGACCGAGGTGAGGAAGGTGCGGCCGGCCGGGGTGAGGGAGACCGTGCGGCCGCGGCGGGCGAACAGGTCGACGCCCAGGTCCTGTTCGAGGCGGACCATCGCCCGGGACAGGGTCGACTGCGGGACCTGCATCTCCTGCGCGGCCCGGGTGACGTGCTCGGTGCGGGCGACCCCGGCGAAGTGGGCGAGCCGGGGCGCCAGCAACATCGCCATGTCTTCTGTGTCACTGGATGGTGACAGGTGAGCCTGTGACCTCTGCTGATGCATCATGGGAACGATTATGACCAGTCCGTGCATTGGACGGATCAGCAGGGGCGTACGTAGTTTCGAGGTATGTCTCCCGCCAGTACCGGGGCGTCCACGATCGTGGGCGCCGCGTCCCTTGTCCCTGTTGCTGTCCCTGTTGCCGACGACTCCCGTATGACCCCCGGTGGCCCCGGCTACCGCCGGATGAGCTTCGCGCTCTTCCTCGCCGGTGTGGCGACCTTCGCCCTGCTGTACTCCACGCAGGCGCTGCTGCCGCTGATCTCCGGTGACTTCGGGGTGGCGGCGGGCGAGGCCAGCTGGACGGTGGCGGCGGCGACCGGCGGACTGGCGCTGTTCGTGCTGCCGATGAGCGCCCTCTCCGAGCGCTACGGCCGCCGTACGGTGATGACGGCCTCGCTGGCGGTCGCGGTGACCGTCGGGCTGCTGGTCCCCTTCGCGCCGTCGCTGGGCGCGCTGGTGGTGCTGCGGGCGGTGCAGGGCGCGGCGCTGGCCGGTCTTCCGGCGTCGGCGACCGCGTATCTGGCCGAGGAGGTGCGGCCGAAGGCGCTGGTCACGGCGATCGGGCTGTTCGTCGCGGGCAACAGCGTCGGCGGTATGAGCGGCCGGGTCATCACCGGCTGGGTCGCGCAGGAGTGGGGCTGGCGGGTCGCCCTCGGGGTGGTCGGTGTGCTGGCCGTGGGCTGCGCGATCGCCTTCCGGCTGCTGCTGCCGGCGCCCAGGCACTTCACCGCGGGCTCGCTGAAGCCCCGCGTCCTGGCCCGCACGGTCCGCGACCACCTGGCGAACCCGCTGCTGTGCCGGCTGTACGCGATCGGCGCGCTGTTCATGACCGTCTTCGGCGGTGTGTACACGGTCGTCGGCTACCGGCTGACCGAGGCGCCGTTCTCGCTCCCGCAGGGCGTCGTCGGCTCGATCTTCCTGGTGTACCTGGTCGGCACGGTGTCGGCGTCGACGGCGGGCCGTCTTGTGGGCCGGTTCGGGCGGCGCGGGGCCCTGTATCTGGCGGCCGCCACGACGGCGGCGGGCCTGCTGCTGTCCCTGGCGGACTCCCTGCCGCTGGTCCTGCTGGGCCTGGTCCTGATCACGGCGGGCTTCTTCGCCGGGCACGCGGTGGCGTCCTCGGCGGTCAGCAGGACGGCCACCACCGGCCGCGCCCAGGCCTCCGCCCTGTACCAGTCGGCCTACTACATCGGCTCCAGCACCGGCTCCACGGTCGGCGCGATCGCCTTCCACTCCGGCGGCTGGGCCGGCACGGTCGGCGTGGGTGTCCTGGCGGTGCTCGGGGTCGTGGCGATCACGGTCCTCGGGACGCGGGCGGCGCGGGTCGCCGCCCGGCGGGAGCCGGTGGCCGCCCACTGAGGCCGACGGCACACCAAACAACGACCAACAGCGTTCCCCCTGTTCAGAACCTGTTGTCAGTGGGCGCGCATAGCCTGCGCAACCACTGTCCATTGGCCACTGGTCACTGGTCACTGGTTCGAGCAGGGGGTTTGTTCATGGTGGAGTTCCGGGTCGACCGGGGTGATCTCGTCGAGGCCGTGGGGTGGGCGGCCCGGGCGCTGCCCGCGCGGACACCGGTGCCGGTGCTGGGCGGGCTGCTGCTGGAGGCGGGCGAGGGGCGGCTGAGCGTGTCCGGGTCCGACCTGGAGACGGCGGCGCGGATCGACACGGACGCCGAGGTGGTGCGGGGCGGGCAGGTGCTGGTCCTGGGGCGGCGGCTGCTGGACATCTGCAAGGTGCTGCCGGACGGTCCGGTGCGCTGTGCGTTGGAGGGGACGCGGTTCACGGTCGAGGCGGGCGGTACGAGCTTCGGGCTGTCGACCCTGCCCCGCGAGGAGTACCCGGCCGCGCCCGTGCCACCGCGGGTGTACGGCACCGTGGACGCGGCCGCGTTCGCCACCGCCGTGGCGCAGGTCGCGGTGGCGGCGGGCCGCGACGACACGCTCCCCGCGCTGACCGGCCTGCAGCTGTGCCTGGACGGCGACGAGATGACCCTGTCCGCGTCCGACCGCTACCGGTACGCAGTACGGCGGCTGGAGTGGAAGGCGGAGGCGGAAGCTGTGGCGGAGACCGCCGCCCAGGGGGTGGTGGAGGCGCTGGTGCCGGCCCGGCGGCTGCTGGAGGTGTCACGGTCGCTGGCACGGTGCGGGGTCGTACAGGTCGGGCTCGACTCGGGCGGCGGGGCCGGCGGGGGCGGGTCGATCGGGTTCGAGGGCGGGCGGATGCGGACCGTCCTGCGGCGGCTGGACGGGCGGCTGCCGGGCTACGGGAAGCTGTTCGACATGACGGGGGCGGCGGTCGCCGAGGTGGAGTGCGGGGCGCTCGCGGAGGCCGTACGGCGCGTCGCGGTGGTGGCGGAGGCGAACGGGCCCGTACGGCTGGAGTTCGAGCCGGAGTCGGTGCTGCTGCGCGCCGGGTACGGCGACGACGTGGCCGCGCAGCGGCTGCCCGCCACGCTGACCGGTGCCGAGGAGGTGGCGGTCGCCTTCAACCCGGCGTTCCTGCTGGACGCGCTGACCTCCTTCGAGGCGCGGGCGCTGCGGCTGGAGCTGCTGGGGGCCGGGCAGCGGGCGCTGCTGGACGCGGCGGAGGCGCCCGGGGTGCACCGGCATCTGCTGATGTCCGTGAAGCAACTGTCCTGACCTGCGGTTTCGGCGGCTCGGCAGGCCGTTGTCAGTGGGCTGGGGTAGCTTCCGAAGTGCTGGGGCGCACAGACGCGTGACAGAACGGCCACAGGGGTGGGTGGACGAGGATGAGTGACGGTACGGCGGGCGCCGCGATGGGCGAGGACCTCGGTGTCCGGCTGGAGAGGCACCGGGTCGAGCTGACCGGCTACTGCTATCGCATGCTCGGTTCGTCCTTCGAGGCCGAGGACGCGGTGCAGGACACGCTGGTGCGGGCCTGGCGGAGCTACGACAAGTTCGAGGGCCGCTCCAGCCTGCGTTCGTGGCTCTACCGGATCGCGACGAACGTCTGTCTGGACATGCTGACGGCGGGCAACAAGCGGGCCCGGCCGATGGACCTCGCGGAGTCGACCCCCCTGGCCCAGGCGGCCCTCTCCCCCCGCCCCGACCACACCTGGCTGGAGCCGATGCCCGACGCGCGCGTGCTGCCCACGGTGGAGGATCCGGCGGAGGCGGCGGTGGCCAAGGAGTCGGTGCGGCTGGCGTTCATGGCCGCGCTGCAGCAGCTGCCGCCCAAGCAGCGGGCGGTGCTGATCCTGCGTGAGGTGCTGGCGTGGAAGGCGAGCGAGGTCGCCGAGCTGCTCGGCACCTCGGTCGCCTCGGTCAACAGCGCGCTGCAGCGGGCGCGGGCCACGCTGTCCGAGCGGGCCGAAGCGGGCGCGGACGCGACGGTGTCCGACCCGCTGGACGAGGAGCAGCAGAGGCTGCTGGAGCGCTATGTGGCGGCCTTCGAGGGGTACGACATGACGGCGCTGACGGCGTTGCTGCACGAGGACGCCATCATGACGATGCCGCCGTTCGACCTGTGGCTGACGGGCCACGACGACATCACGGGCTTCATGACGACGCTCGGCTCGGGCTGCGAGGGCTCGCGGCTGCTGCCGGTGCGGGTGAACGGGCTGCCGGGGTTCGCCCAGTACAAGCCGGACCCCGAGAAGGGCGGTTTCAGCCCCTGGGCGATCCAGGTCCTGGAGATCTCAGACGGCCGCCTCACCGGGTTCCACTTCTACCTCGACACCCAGCGCTGGTTCCCCCTCTTCGACCTCCCCCTCCACCTCGACGGGGAGTCCGACGAGGTGGAGCAGGGCGCGTAGGGCGGGGTCGGGGGCGCGCAGCCGTATCCGCCCCCCGGCCCGGCGGGCGGCCAGCTGCAGCCGGGCCAGCAGATCGACGACGGCCAGCCCCGGCGGCCCGAGCCCGCTCACATCACAGACGACGACCCCGCCATCACCGGCCGCCAGCAGGGCCCGTACGTCGTCGGCGAGCCCCGCCACATGGTCGGGGGTGATGGGGCCGGTCAGGGCGAGTACGGGGGGTGTTTTGGGGTCCACGTTCGGTAGACCCTGGGGCCGGGCTCAACTCATCGGGCTTGACCCTACTCGGTGGGAAACTCGCTGGTGTCCAGCTTCAGTCCGAACGGCTCGGGCAGCCTGATCACGTCACCGAAGCGGCAGGCGCTCAGGAGGCGGTAGGCGCCCTGCTGGGGTTCTCCGTACAGGCTGACGGTCGGGCCCTCGGGTGCGAGGGCGTCGATGAGGAGGTAAAGGGGAACACCCGCCAGCGCGTATCCGGCGGCCTTGCTGACACGGTCGTTGTGTGCCGTGGCCTTCGAGGTGATCTCCACGGCGAGTCGGGCCTCCGCGGCAGGCACGTAGTGGCTGTCCACTCTGTCTCGTTCGCGTGGCATCACGACAAGGTCCGGCACATAGAGGCTGAGGCGGTCCGGGACGGCCGTCCCCAGCCACTGGTAGACGCCCCAGCCGTCCGGAACCACCTTGTAGAGAGCCCGGGTCACCCGGGACGCGATGTAAGGGCTGCCACCGGCGGACAGCGGTGTCACGGAGATCAACCCGTCGATGATCTCGGCCCGGCATCCCTTGGGTACGTCGGTGTGCCGCCAGACCCAGACGACCTCGTCCCAGGCGTCGTCCGTCTGGATGTAGTCACCGAAGTATTCGCTCATGGGCGCCATGCAACACGCCGAACGGGACCGACGGGGGTCCACCGATCCCGTTCACCCAAAAAGACGAAGGCGCAGGTCAGGCGATACGTTCCAGCACCACCGGCGACGCCGTGAACGCCGTGCCGGCGGGGGCGATGTCGTAGGAGCCGGTGATCGCCTGGAGGGCGTAGTCGAAGCGTTCCGGGGTGTCGGTGTGGAGGGTCAGGAGGGGCTGGCCCGCGGTGACCGGGTCGCCGGGCTTGGCGTGGAGTTCGATGCCGGCGCCGGCCTGGACCGGGTCCTCCTTGCGGGCGCGGCCCGCGCCGAGGCGCCAGGCGGCGATGCCGATGTCGTAGGCGTCGAGGCGGGTGAGGACGCCGGAGGACGGGGCCGTCACGACGTGCTGCTCGCGGGCCACCGGCAGCTCCGCGTCCGGGTCGCCGCCCTGGGCCGCGATCATGCGCCGCCAGACGTCCATCGCCGAGCCGTCGGCGAGCGCCTTCGCCGGGTCGGCGTCCTTCACACCGGCCGCGTCGAGCATCTCGCGGGCGAGGGCGATGGTCAGTTCGACGACGTCCGCGGGGCCGCCGCCGGCCAGGACCTCGACCGACTCGCGGACCTCCAGGGCGTTGCCCGCCGTGAGGCCGAGCGGGGTGGACATGTCGGTCAGGAGCGCGACCGTCTTGACGCCGTGGTCGGTGCCGAGGCCGACCATCGTCCGCGCCAGTTCCCTCGCGTCCTCGATCGTCTTCATGAAGGCGCCGGTGCCGACCTTGACGTCGAGGACCAGGGAGCCGGTGCCCTCGGCGATCTTCTTCGACATGATCGAGGAGGCGATCAGCGGGATGGCCTCGACGGTGCCGGTGACATCGCGCAGGGCGTACAGCTTCTTGTCGGCGGGGGCCAGGCCGTCACCCGCCGCGCAGATCACCGCGCCGGTGCCGTCGAGGACGGAGAGCATCTCCTCGTTGGACAGCAGCGCGCGCCAGCCGGGGATGGACTCCAGCTTGTCCAGGGTGCCGCCGGTGTGGCCGAGGCCGCGGCCGGAGAGCTGCGGGACGGCGGCGCCGCAGGCCGCTACGAGCGGGGCCAGCGGGAGGGTGATCTTGTCGCCGACGCCGCCGGTGGAGTGCTTGTCGGCGGTCGGGCGGGACAGGGAGGAGAAGTCCATGCGCTCGCCGGAGGCGATCATGGCGGCGGTCCAGCGGGCGATCTCACGGCGGTTCATGCCGTTGAGCAGGATGGCCATCGCGAGCGACGACATCTGCTCGTCGGCGACCTCGCCGCGGGTGTACGCGTCGATGACCCAGTCGATCTGCTCGTCGCTGAGTTCGCCGCGGTCCCGCTTGGTGCGGATGACGGAGATGGCGTCCATGGCCATGGCTTTCCTTCCGACGTTCAAGAAAGTGTGCGGCCCCTCTGTGCCGGTCAGAGGGGCCGCACGGGAGTTACTTGGCGAGATGCCCCGGCCCGAAGGCCTGCGGGAGCATCTCGGACAGCGGGAGGATCCCCGCCGGTGTCTCCAGCAGCAGTTCCTCGCCGCCGAACTCGTAGAGCAGCTGGCGGCAGCGGCCGCACGGGACGAGGATCTCGCCCTTGCCGTCCACGCAGGTGAAGTGCGTGAGCCGGCCGCCGCCGGTGTTCTGCAGCTCGGAGACCAGCCCGCACTCGGCGCACAGGCCGATCCCGTAGGAGGCGTTCTCGACGTTGCAGCCGGAGACGATCCGGCCGTCGTCGACGAGGGCCGCCACGCCGACCGGGTAGCCGGAGTACGGGGCGTACGCGCGGGACATGGCGTCCCGGGCCACCGAACGCAGCTTCTCCCAGTCGACCGGGGTCACTTGCCCTGTCCCTTCCGGTACGGCAGACCGTCCGCCTTCGGCATGCGCAGGCGCTGGGCGGAGAGGGAGAGGACCAGCAGGGTGACGACGTACGGGGTGGCCGTGACGACCTGGTTCGGGACCTCGTCGGTGCTGACGTACCAGATGAACATCAGCGCCGAGACCGCGGCGGTGATCGCGGCCGGGACGTACTGCTTCTTCCAGGCCAGGTAGACCACGCCGGCGACCAGCAGGATCGCGATCAGCAGGATCAGCGCGTGGACGTTGGTCGCGCCGCCGCGCAGGTTGAGGCTGTCGGTGTAGCCGAACAGTCCGGCGCCGAGGGCGAGGCCGCCCGGCATCCAGTTGCCGAAGATCATCGCGGCGAGGCCGATGTAGCCGCGGCCGGCGGTCTGGCCGTCGAGGTAGACGTTCGACGCGACGATCGAAAGGAAGGCGCCGCCGAGGCCGGCGAAGCCACCGGAGATGATCACGGCGATGTACTTGTACTTGTAGACGTTGACGCCGAGGGACTCGGCGGCGACCGGGTTCTCACCGCAGGAGCGCAGCCGCAGGCCGAAGGAGGTGCGCCACAGCACGTACCAGGTGGCCGGGACGAGGGCGACGGCGACGACGGTGAGCGGCGACAGGTTGGTGATCAGACCGCCGATGAGGCCGGCGAGGTCGGAGATCAGGAACCAGTGCTTGTCGTTGAGGGTCTCCAGCCCGCTGGACAGGCCGGGGATGTCGAAGGTGCCGAGCGAGTCGATCGGCGGGGACTGCTTGGAGGAGCCCTGCGGGGCGTCCTCGAAGGTGAACTTCGACAGATAGCGGGTGGTGCCGAGGGCGAGGATGTTCAGGGCCACACCGGAGACGATGTGGTTGACGTTGAAGGTGACGGTGGCGATGGCATGCAGGACGGCGCCGAGCGCGCCGCCGATGATGCCGAAGACGACACCGGTCCACGGGCCCCACTGGTAGCCGGCCCAGGCGCCGAACCAGGTGCCGAGGATCATCATGCCCTCGAGGCCGATGTTGACGACGCCCGCCCGCTCGGCCCACAGACCACCGAGGCCGGCGAGACCGATCGGGACGGCGGCGCGCAGGGCGGTGGACATCTGGCCGGTGGACGTGATGCCGTCCGCGCCGGTGATCAGACGGACGGCCGAGGTCATGACCAGCACGCCGGCGATGACCAGCAGGAGTACGGGCAGCGACATCCGGCGGCCGCCCTTGCCGGGGCGCCCCGCCTTCGGCTTCGCGATGGTCGCGGTGCTCATCAGACCGCCACCTCCTTCTTGGTGTTCGCGGCGGCGGCGAGTTCCTCACCGACGCGCTTCTGCTGGCGGCGCAGACCCCAGGTGCGGACGACCTCGTAGGAGATGACGACCGCGAAGACGATCAGGCCCTGCATGATCGTCGCGATCTCCTTCTCGTACGGCTCCGGAGTCGCGTAGTCGAGGGCGGGGGACGCCTTGTCGAGGAAGGCCCACAGGAGGGCGGCGAAGGCGATGCCGACCGGGCTGTTGCGGCCGAGCAGGGCGATGCCGATGGCGAGGAAGCCGACGCCCGTCGGGAAGCTCAGGCTGTAGGTGTGGGCGTCGCCGAGCAGCAGGGGCAGACCGGCGAGACCGGAGACCGCGCCGGAGACGATCATCACGGTGAGGACCATGCGCTTGGCGTCGACGCCGGAGGCCGCGGCGGCCGACTCGGACTCACCGGTGGCGCGCAGGTCGAAGCCGAAGCGGGTGCGGTTGAGGGCCAGCCAGTAGACGATGCCGAGGGCGACGGCGAGGAAGACCAGGCCGTAGATCTCGCCGACGTCGGGGCCGAGGTCGATGCCGGGGACCCAGCCGGACTCCTTCATGATGCCGGTGGTCTTGTTGTCGCCGACCAGCACGCCGAAGACCTCGGGCAGGGTGAGGTACGCGATGAGGCTGGTGGCGATCGCGTTGAGCATGATCGTCGCGACGACCTCGCTGACGCCCCGGGTGACCTTCAGGACGCCCGCGACACCGGCCCAGATGCCACCGGTGAACATGGCGACCAGCAGCAGCAGCGGGACCTGGAGGAAGGCCGGCAGGTCCATGTGGGCGCCGACCACGGCGGTCATCATCGCGGCGAGGCGGTACTGGCCGTCGACGCCGATGTTGAAGAGGTTCATCCGGAAGCCGAGGGCGACCGCGAGGGCGGCGATGTAGTACAGCGACGCCTGGTTGATGATCAGCACCTGGACGTCGGAGTAGCCGATCTGCTCCAGCATCAGCGTGTACGGCTCGATCGGGCTCTTGCCCGAGGCGATCAGCACGACCGAGGTCAGCAGGATCGCCGCGACGAGCGCCATGACCGGGCCGGCCACGGCGAGGAGCAGGCGCTCCTTGTCGAACTTCTTCATCGGGCCTCGTCCTCCGGGGCGCTCGCTTCCTCGACGTGCTCAAGGTGTCCGGTGGCGGCACCCGTCATGGCCGAGCCCAGCTCTTCGGGTGTGATGGTGGCGGGGTCGGCGTCCGCGACCAGCCTGCCGTTGTAGATCACTCGCAGGGTGTCCGACAGGCCGATCAGCTCGTCCAGGTCGGCGGAGATCAGCAGCACGGCCAGGCCCTCGCGGCGGGCCTCGCGGATGCGGTCCCAGATCTGGGCCTGTGCGCCGACGTCCACACCGCGGGTGGGGTGGGCGGCGATCAGGAACTTCGGGTTGTGGCTCATCTCGCGGCCGACGATCAGCTTCTGCTGGTTGCCGCCGGAGAGGGAGGCGGCGGTGACGTCGATGCCGGGGGTGCGGACGTCGAACTCCTCGACGATCCTGCGGGTGTCGGCCTGGGCGCCCTTGGGGTTGAGCCAGAAGCCCTTGGCGTTGGGGGTCTCGGTGACATGGCCGAGGATGCGGTTCTCCCAGAGGGGGGCCTCCAGGAGCAGGCCCTGGCGGTGGCGGTCCTCGGGGATGTAGCCGACGCCGGACTCGCGGCGCCTGCGGGTGGGCCAGCCGGTGATGTCCTCGCCGAGGAAGGCGATGCTGCCGGAGTCGGCGTTCTTGGTGCCGATCAGCGCGTCGATCAGCTCGGTCTGGCCGTTGCCCTCGACACCGGCGATGCCCATGATCTCGCCGGCGTGGATGGTGAAGCTGACGTCGTCGAGGACGCGCTTGACCTCGCCGCCCTCGGGGGCCAGCGTGATGCCGCCGGTGGGCTCGGCCTCGGTGCCCAGGGAGGCGCCGCCGCTGGCGAAGACGGTGAGCTTGTCGACCGTGAGGACCGCCTGGTCGGTGACCGTGGACTCGGCGGTCTCCGGGGTGGGCAGCTCGGAGCCGACCATCATCTCGGCGAGCTGGCGGGGGGTGGTCCTGGAGGGCACGACGGTGCCGACGGTCGTACCGCGCCGGATGACGGTGATCTCGTCGGCGACGGAGAGGACCTCGCCCAGCTTGTGGGAGATGAAGATGACGGAGAGGCCCTCGGCCTTGAGCTCGCGCAGGTTGGCGAAGAGCGCGTCGACCTCCTGCGGGACGAGTACGGCGGTCGGCTCGTCGAGGATCAGGGTGCGGGCGCCGCGGAAGAGGACCTTGAGGATCTCCACGCGCTGGCGGTCGGCGACACCGAGGTCCTCGACCAGGGCGTCGGGGCGCACACCGAGGCCGTAGCGGTCGGAGATCTCCTTGATCTTCTTGCGGGCGGCGCCGCCGATGCCGTGCAGCTTCTCGCTGCCGAGCACCACGTTCTCCAGCACGGTCAGGTTGTCGGCCAGCATGAAGTGCTGGTGGACCATGCCGATGCCACGGGCGATGGCGTCGGCGGGACTGGAGAAGGTGACCTGCTGCCCGTCGACGGCGATGGTGCCCTCGTCCGGCTTCTGCATGCCGTAGAGGATCTTCATCAGAGTCGACTTGCCGGCGCCGTTCTCACCGACCAGGGCGTGCACGGTGCCCTTGCGGACGGTGAGATGGATGTCGTGGTTGGCGACGACACCGGGGAAGCGCTTGGTGATCCCCGCCAGCTCTACCGCGATCGTCGACTGTGCGGTGAGCGGAGGGCTGCTGGACGCGTCGATGGCGCACTCTCCTTGGGAAAGGGGCCGCTCTACGCGCGTAGCGCCCCTGCTTTAAATAGTGCCCGGATCGGATCGACCTTTAATGATCTCGACAGTGATGGTCCACATCGCCATCTCGATCAGTCACGATCCGTTCCGAGCATTCTGCCGCGCGAACGGGGCACAGGTCGGCCATCCTCTCTGCGCCCCGTTCCGTGGCTGTAACGCTGTCATCACAGCGCACTGTTGGCCAATGCCTCTGACCGGTTCAGTTCACCGGTTCAGGAGGTCTTGACGGTGATGGTGCCGTTCTTGATGCCCTCTTCGGCCTTCTTGATCGCGGCCTGGATGTCGGCGTCGCCGGAGAAGGTCGGGTTGGAGTTCGACACGCTCACGCCGCCGTTCTCCAGGCTGCCGCGGACGACGCCCGTCTCCGGCTTGCCGTCCTCGACCGACTTGGCCAGGGTGTAGACCGCGCCCTGGACGTTCTTCATGGCCGAGGTCAGGATCGAGTCCTTGTACGCCTTCAGCGCGTCCTGCTTGTACTGGTCGGAGTCGACGCCGATCGCCCAGATCTTGTTGGCGTTGGCGGCCTTGATGACACCCTGGCCGGACAGGCCCGCGGCGGCGTAGATGACGTCCGCACCGGCGTCGATCTGGCCCTCGGCGGCGCTCTCACCCTTGTCGGGGCTGGAGAAGCCACCCTCGGCGGCGGTCTCGGTCAGGTACTGCGACTTGACCGTGACACCCTTCTTGGTGTCCTCGACGCCCTGCTTGAAGCCGGCCTCGAACTTGTGGATCAGCGGCACGTCCACACCGCCGACGAAGCCCACGACGTCGGACTTCGTGGCCTTGGCGGCCGCGACACCGGCGAGGTAGGAGGCCTGCTCCTCGTGGAAGACGAGGTCGGCGACGTTGTCGGCCTTGATCTGCTCGTCGTCGACGATGCCGAAGGTGGTCTTCGGGTACTTGGCCGCGGCCTCCTTGACGGCCGGCGCGTAGGCGAAGCCGACGCCGATGACCGGGTTGTACCCCTGCTTGGCGAGGTTCTCCAGGCGCTGCACCTTGTCCGCGTCGGACTCGCCGTCCTGCGGCTCGACCGCGGTGGACTTGTAGCCGAACTCCTTGTCGGCCTGCTCCAGGCCGGCGGTGGCGGCGTCGTTGAAGGACTGGTCACCCTTGCCGCCGACGTCGTACGCCAGCGCGAGGCCCAGGTTGTTCTTGCTGCTCTCGGACGAGGAGGACGACGTGGACGAGCTTCCACAAGCGGAAACGGTCACGGCGAGAGCTGCGGTGGCAACACCCGCAGCCGCGATTCGGGACACCCGGCGCATGGAACGAGACTCCTTTGTGCAAGCGCCCAAACCAGGCGCTGGTTCCGCCGCAGCGTAACGCGCGTAGACCGGGAGGAAAAACCCTTCTGTCCGCTCCGTTATCGAGCTGTGGCCACAGTTGTAATCCAGGTTACGTTCAGCAGAACGCCCCTTGCGGGAGGCAAGGGGCGCTTGGGCTGCAAGGACGCCTGGAAGGCCCTGGCAGACGGAGGGGACCGGTGTTACAGCGGCCCCGTCGGGCGTTACTTGGTGTTGACCGTGACCTTGCCGTCGATGATGTCCTGCTTGGCCTTGTCCACGGCGGCCACGACGTCCGTCATCGCCTGGTACTTGGGGTTGGAGTCGGCGAATCCGACACCGTCGTTGGAGAGGCTGCCGCGGACCACGCCGGACAGCGGCTTGCCCTCGTAGACGGACTTCACGAGGTCGTAGACCGCGCCGCCGACGTTCTTCAGCGCCGAGCCGAGGATGTAGTCCTTGTACTTGGCGAGCGCGCTCTGGCTGTACTGGTCGGAGTCGACGCCGATGGCCCACACCTTCTTGGCGGCGGCCTCGGTGATCACGCCCTGACCGGAGAGACCGGCAGCGTGGTAGATGACGTCGGCGCCGGCCTCGATCTGGCCGCTTGCGGCGTCCTTGCCCTTGTCGGGGCTGGAGAAGCCGCCCTCCTGGGCCGTCTCGGTGAGGTACTGCGACTCGATCTCGATGCTCGGGTTGACCGACTTGGCGCCCTGGACGTAACCGGCCTCGAACTTGTGGATCAGCGGGATGTCCACGCCGCCGATGAAGCCGATGTGCGCCTTCTTGGAGGCCTTGGCGGCGGCGACGCCGGCCAGGTAGGAGGCCTGCTCCTCATGGAAGACCATGTCGGCGACGTTCTTCAACTGGACGGTCTCGTCGTCGATGATCCCGAAGGTGGTGTTCGGGAACTTGGCGGCGACCTCCTTGACGGCCGGCCCGTAGACGAAGCCGACGCCGATCACCGGGTTGTAGCCGGACTGGGCGAGCTGGGTCAGGCGCTGGATCTTGTCCGCGTCGGTCTCGCCGTCCTGCGGCTCGACGTCCCGGCCGGTGATGCCGAACTCCTTCTCGGCCTTCTGCAGACCGGCGTAGGCGGCGTCGTTGAAGGACTGGTCGCCCTTGCCGCCGATGTCGTACGCCAGACCGATGCCCTTGCCCGAGTACTTTCCGGACGACGACGACGCCGAGTCGCTCGCCTTGGAACCGGTGCTGGACTCACCGCAGCCGGTGGCCGCGAGCGCGATGACCGCTACGGCCACCGCTGCCTGGGAGAATCTGCTCCTCCGAGATATCAGACGCACAGCAAGCACCCCTTCGAAATCCCCACGGCGCCGTGATCGGCCCGCTTTCCCCTGGTGGCGCCGTTCCGGAGGACTGCCCAACAAGCCGTACCGGGTGGCGATTTCGGCGACAGTAACGCGCGTAGAAGGGGAGGGGAACGGGATTGCTCGCTCCCGTTATCGAACCGTGCCACCCTCGGGTTACAAGCGCGTCCTGGGCGTTACGGGCGGGTGACACAAGGGGGCGAAGGGGTGCCTTTCGGTCACCTCGTCGCCCCCGTACGGGTGTCAGGCCTCGCGGGTGGCCGCGTCCAGCAGGGCAGCGGCCGTGAACAGCTCCACGCCGACGGTGATCGCGGACTCGTCGGCGTCGAAGTCGCCCTGGTGCAGATCACGGACTGTGCGCTCGCCCGGGGGACGGACACCGAGCCGGGCCATCGCGCCGGGCACCCGCTCCAGGTACCAGGAGAAGTCCTCGCCGCCGAGGCTCTGCTCGGTGCTCTCCACGGAGCCCTCACCGCGCCGGGCGACCATCGCGTCGCGCAGCAGGGCGACGACCTCGCCGTCGTTGACCACCGGCGGGACGCCCCGCACGTAGTTGATCTCGGACTTGGCGCGGTGCAGGTTGGCGACCTCGTCGATCGCCGCCACGACGATGTCCGGGGCCTGCCGCCAGGCCTCGATGTCCAGGCAGCGCACGGTGCCGGACAGCTCGGCGTGCTGCGGGATCACGTTCGGGGCGTGTCCGCTCTCGATCCGGCCCCAGGTGACCGCGAGGCCGGCCCGGGTGTCGACCCGGCGTCCGACGAGCGCGGGCACGTCGGTGACGACACGGGCGGCCGCGGTGACCAGGTCGGTGGTGAGGTGCGGGCGGGCGGTGTGGCCGCCGGGGCCGTCCAGGGTGATCTCCAGACGGTCGCAGGCGGAGGTGATGGCACCCTCGCGCAGCCCGATGATGCCCGCGTCGACACGCGGGTCGCAGTGCACGGCGATGATCCGCCCGACGCCGTCCAGCGCGCCGCACTCGATGGCGTCGGCGGCGCCGCCGGGCAGCACCTCCTCGGCGGGCTGGAAGATCAGCCGGACGGGGCGCGGCAGCCGGCCCTGCCGGTGCAGCTCGGCGAGGACCAGGCCCGCGCCGAGGACGACGGTGGTGTGCACGTCGTGGCCGCAGGCGTGGGCGCGGTCGGGGACCGTGGAGCGGTACGCGCACTCGGTCTTGGTGTCCGGGATCGGCAGGGCGTCGATGTCGGCGCGCAGGGCGAAGACGGGCACGCCGGAGACCTGCTCCCCCTCCTCGAGCCCGATGTCGCAGATGAGGCCGGTTCCGATGGTGAGGACACGCGGCCTGAGGCCTGCCTTCTCCAGGCGGGCCTTGATCGCTGCGGTCGTACGGAACTCCTGGTTGCCGAGCTCGGGGTGCATGTGCATGTCGCGCCGGAAGGCGACGAGCTCCGCACGCAGGGCTTCGGGCAGCGTGCCGGGCAGGGCGGCGGCGCGCTGGGCAGGATCGGCCTCGGGCTCTTGGGACATCAGTTGCTTCACCCTCTGAAGGGTAGGACGCCGAAGCGGTCAACTGACCCGATCAACAAAACTTCAACCTGTTGGAGGAAGAAAAGTTGGCCGCGCGACGCATGGTTGCCGTAGAGGGTGGGTAAACTCGCCGAATTTTCATCTGGCGCCGTCCCTCTTCCTTTCCTCACCCATACCACGAGGTGCGGGTGGGCCGCCCGCCGTGTCCACGTTCCGGAATCGGTCGTGAGGGGCGGGTGTGGCGAACGTTCACCCGGCGGCGTGCGGGTCCTTGTCCGACGTTCGTACGGCCCTGGGCTCGCGCCGGTAGTGTGCGCGCCCATGACCGACCTGGACGTCGACTTCCTGCACGCGGCCCGTACCTCGTACGACGCCATAGCCGAGGCCTACACCGAGGAGTTCCCGGACGGGCTGGGGCACCGGCACCTGGACAGAGCGCTGCTCACCGGCTTCGCGGACCTGGTGAAGGAGCGTGGGGGCGGTGAGCCGGTCGCGGACGTGGGGAGCGGGCCCGGGTATGTGACCCGGCGGCTGGACGCGCTGGGGGTGCCGGTGTTCGGGGTGGACGTGTCGCCGCGGATGGTGGCGCTGGCCTCGCGGGCGCATCCGCATCTGCGGTTCCATGTCGGGTCGATGACCGGGCTGGACCTGCCGGACCGGTCGCTCGCGGGGGTGCTCGCGTTGTACTCCGTGATCCATGTGCCGGATGCGGAGTTGCCCGGCGTGCTGCGGGAGTTCCGGCGTGTGCTGGTGCCCGGGGGGTGTCTGCTGCTTGCCTTTCAGGTCGGGCGGGGGGAGGAGCTGCACGTCACGGAGCGGTTTGGGCGGGAGGTGTCGCTGCGGTACTGGTTGCGGGATCCGGAGGTGGTGGCGGGGTTGCTGGGCGAGGTGGGGTTCGAGGTTCGGGCACGTGTGGTGCTGGCGCCGGACGAGGGTCGCACGTATCCGCGCGCGTACCTCCTGGCTCAGGTACCCGGCGTGTAGCGGGCCGGGGGTGGGTGTCGCTCGCCCCCGCTCACGGGGTGCCGCTGCGCCCACCCGTGCCGCCCCAGCGGCACGACTGCCCGCAGCTGAGCGCCCTGAAGGGGCGCGGGGAACTGCGCGACCAGCCCCCACGGACCCGCAGCCACACGACCGCCCGCAGCTGAGCGCCCTGAAGGGGCGCGGGGAACTGCGCGACCAGCCCCCACG